>CAZZYD010000010.1:0-29242 GCA_964658175.1 uncultured Puia sp.
GCTCTGGCCCAATTTCAACTCTCCGCTGATGTGGGATGTGTTTGCGATCTCAACTTATTTTACCGTATCGCTCCTGTTCTGGTATTCCGGATTATTGCCGGATCTCGCCTCGGTGCGCGACCGCGCTAAATTGAAATGGAGAAAAACTTTTTATGGTGTCGCCTCTTTTGGATGGAGCGGATCCACCAAACACTGGCAGCGTCACGAGGCTTTGTCGCTGGTACTCGCGGGACTTGCCACGCCGCTGGTATTGTCAGTGCATACCATTGTATCTTTTGACTTCGCCACCTCCGTGGTACCCGGATGGCATACCACGATCTTCCCGCCCTATTTCGTGGCAGGTGCGATCTTCTCGGGATTTGCGATGGTGCAAACCCTGCTGATCATCTCCCGGAAAGTTTTGAACCTGGAAGAATATATCACGATGGAACATATCGACGTGATGAATAAAGTAATTGTACTTACAGGATCGATCGTAGGCGTAGCCTATCTCACCGAATTGTTTATCGCCTGGTACGGACAGAATCCATACGAGTGGGCCGCTTTCAGCCAGAACCGCGGGAATATCTTTACGCCATACGGCTGGAGCTACTATATGATGATGGGTTGCAACGTACTGTCGCCGCAGATCTTCTGGTTTAAAAAGATGAGAAGAAATCTGACCGTCACCCTCTTCATGTCGATCATCGTAAATATCGGGATGTGGTTTGAACGTTTCGTGATCATCGTTACTTCCCTGTACCGTGAATATATCCCGAGCGGATGGAGCACCTATTATACGCCGACGATTTGGGAAATCGGGTTTTTCATGGGAACCTTCGGCCTGTTCTTCACCTGTTATTTCCTGTTCTCAAAATTCTTCCCGGTGATCGCCGTGGCAGAAATCAAACATATCCTCAAGAAATCCGGCGACAATTACAAGGAGCATATGGACATGGAAGAAAAAGAAACGGTGGAAGAGTTCGCACACGAATATGCACACGCACATTAGTTTTCTGAAAGCGGCGGTGAAACGCAGCGCAAAGATGTAATATGGCAATTAACAAATTTGTAGTTGGTTGTTTTGATAATGAAACGGTGCTGTTTCCCGCAGTGAAAAAAGTTCGTACGGCGGGTTATAAAATTCATGACATCTATACACCCATGCCAATCCACGGACTGGATACAGCCATGGGTTTGCGGGATACCAGTCTGCATACTGCAGGTTTCATTTATGGCATCACCGGAACCACCACCGCTTTGAGCGGGATGGGCTATGCTTTTGTATACGATTGGCCGATCAATTTTGGCGGTAAGCCGCATTTTGCCCTGCCGGCCTGGATACCGATCACTTTTGAACTGACCGTACTGTTCGCCGCTGTCGGCATGGTGCTGACCTTTTGTTATCTGTGCCAGGTGGCGCCTTTTGTGAAAAAACATCATTTTCATCCGCGGGCAACCGATGATCTTTTTGTGATGGTGATCGAATGCACCGCCCGCACAAATGAAGCCGACCTGAAAGCATTTTTATCCGGCGCAGGCGCCGTTGAAGTGTTTGCGCAGGAAGCCGAGACCGGCTGGTGGCTTGGTAACTACGCTAAGAATACAAAACCATTTGAAAATCACAACCCACAGGTGGCATAACCGAAAAGAATAAGCAATGCTGACGAAAAAAATTATTGTCTTTCTGTTTTCCGCTGTTATCCTCTTCGCTGCCTGCAACGAGGTTCGCCGCGAGCCGGGAAGAGTATATATGCCCGACATGGCTTACAGCCGCGCATATGAAACCTATGCCGTGACACCGGAACAGGTGGACGCGCTGTTGAAGGAGGGCATTCATTACAGCAACCGGCCGGTACCGGGTACCATTAAAAGAGGAGAACTATTCCCTTTCGGCATTACTAAGGATGCGCAGGGAGATACGGCCAATTACGTACTGGCAAAAACCATTCATTCCCCGATCGCCAGTTTAAGCAGCACCGACTCGATAGAATCTGAAAGACTGTTTCTGGTGAACTGTGCTATTTGTCATGGCTCAAAACTCGACGGGAACGGGCCACTGTACAAAGGGGGCGATGGTCCTTATCCGGCCAAGCCGGCCACCCTGGTGGGAGATGCGAAATATGAAGCCATGCCGGAAGGACAGATGTATTATTCAGTCACCTATGGCAAAAATAAAATGGGAAGCTATGCCTCGCAGCTGGATACAAAGCAGCGTTGGATGGTGATTCATTATATCAAGTCAAAACAGGCAGCTTCAAAAGCGGGCGCCGCAGCGGCGTCTGATTCAACAGCAGCAAAGAAATAATGGCAACGAATAAAAAATTACAGCATGTCATCTAAAGAGCGTTTCGAAATACCGTCCGGCATGAGAATGTGGTCCCTGGGTTTGATGGGCGTCGGCCTGCTTTCCATCATCGTCGGGTATTTCATGTATGGCACATCGGCAGATGTACATGTGCAGGCCAGGTTCTGGGCTACCCTGTTGCACAACAGCGTTTACTTTTTACTGGTGGTGAATGCAGCTATGTTTTTTTACTGTGCCCTTACCCTGGGCATGGGCGGCTGGCAGCGTTCGTTCACCCGCGTCACCGAAGCAGTGTCGGCTTGTGTGCCCGTTATCGGCGGAATTACTTTTGTCATCCTGATGTGCATCGTTTTTGGTCATAAGATCGGCGTATACGAATGGCTTGATAAAGACCTGGTGGCAAGGGATCCGGTGCTGAATGGCAAGAAAGGATTTCTGAGCCCTACTTTTTTCACCATCTGGACGATCCTGACGATCGGCCTCTGGTCATTGCTTGGCATGAAGATGCGCAGTCTCTCCCGCTCGCTCGATGAACATCCGGAATCGGTGGAAGAAGGCAAGAAATATATTTTTAACAATACAGTCTGGGCAGCCCTTTTTATCGTGTGGTTTGCGCTGACTGTAACCTCCACTGTACCCTGGCTTTGGCTGATGAGTATCAATGCACACTGGTTTTCAACCATGTACAGCTGGTATACCTTCGCCAGCACCTTTGTGGCCGGCGTGGCGCTCATCACGTTGTTTGTCGTCTATCTTAAAAATCATGGATATCTGGAATACACCAACGTGGAACATCTTCACGATCTTGGAAAATTCCAGTTCGCCTTTTCCGTGTTCTGGACATACCTTTGGTTTTCCCAGTTCATGCTGATCTGGTACGCCAATATTCCGGAAGAAACAATTTACTTCAAGCCCCGGTTACAGGGAGCTTATTCCGGTCTGTTCTGGCTGAACCTGACCATCAATTTTCTGGCCCCATTGCTGATTTATATGAGCCGTACCGCCAAACGAAATTATGCCACCGTCACTTTCATGTCGATCGCTTTACTCTTCGGTCACTGGCTGGATGTGTATCAATCGGTATTCCCGATGATATCCCCCGACCATGTGCCGATGAACCTGTATGATTTTGGCGTGGCGGCAGGATTCGTGGGACTGATCATCATGCAGACCGGCCGCGTGCTGAGTAAATACCCGATGATTGCCAAGAATCACCCTTTTTTCAAAGAAAGCATTATTCATCATACTTAGTTGTTTGGAAAGCAGATAAGAATAAATAAATAAGTACCATGTCAACGATTTTCCTGATCTGTATATTATTGCTGGGGTTTGTGATCACCTTTCAGATTGCGAAGGCAAGTGAGTATGTCGGTATTCTGAAAGGAGAAAAAAAGAATAACGAACAGAACAACAAGATCAATGGTTTCCTGATGATGGTGTTCCTGGTACTCGGCCTCATCGGCGTATACTGGTGCAATGAATTGTTCCGGGGGAAGATCCTGGGGGAATCTGCTTCCGTCCACGGTGTCAAGATCGATAATATGCTCTACATCACGATCGCCATGACCGGTATCGTTTTCCTCATCACACAGGTCATTCTTTTCTACTTCGCCTATAAGTATCAGCATTCGGATACACGCAAATCCTATTATTTCCCCCACAACAATAAACTGGAGCTGATCTGGACCGTCGTACCGGCCATCGCCCTAACCGTCCTCGTGGGTTTTGGATTGATGTACTGGTTTCAGATCACCGGGGAAGCACCGAAAGATGCAGAAGTGGTGGAAGTGACGGGAAAGCAGTTCGGCTGGATTTTCCGGTATCCCGGTAAAGACAATGTGTTTGGCAAAAAGTATTACCAGAATATCTCTGACGCCAAAAATAATTCGCTTGGTTTACTCTGGGACGACCCTTACTCAAAAGACGATATCGTCGTCAACAACAATATGTATCTCGAGGTGAACAAACCCGTCAAGCTGGTCATCAATTCAAGAGATGTGATCCACGATGTGGGCCTGGTTCATTTCCGGATGAAGATGGATGCCGTGCCCGGAACGCCGACCACCGTATGGTTTACGCCGCGCTTTACCACGGCCGATATGAAAAAGAAAACAGGAAATCCGGAATTCGAATTTGAGATCTCCTGTGATCAGATCTGTGGTAAATCGCATTATGCCATGAAAGGAACCGTGCAGGTGGTAACACACCCGGAATTTGTGCTTTGGAAAGCAAAACAACAAACGAATTATGCGCAGGTTTTTGGAGATCAGACCCCGGCACCTCCAGGTACACCGGCAGATTCCACCAAAGCCAAGGCCGCAAAACTGACAGAAACACCTAAACTGGTCGCCCAGGTAAAATAATAAAGTAAAGCACTAAAATTTTTCTGATGAGTAATGAATCGACGATAACCGGACATGAAGTGGCTGCTTTAGCGCATGATCTGCATGACGATCATGCCCATCA
The DNA here is from genome assembly GCA_964658175.1 of uncultured Puia sp. Lineage (GTDB taxonomy): Bacteria > Bacteroidota > Bacteroidia > Chitinophagales > Chitinophagaceae > Puia. Next base: position 4,754 of record CAZZYD010000010.1, read on the forward strand.
TCACAAGCAAAGTTTCATAACGAAGTATGTGTTCAGCATGGATCACAAGATGATCTGTAAACAATTCCTGATCACCGGAATGATTTGGGCAATACTTGGTGGACTTATGTCCGTTCTTTTCCGTTTGCAGCTTGGTTATCCCGAATCCACTTTTCCATGGCTGGAAGACATTCTGGGTAAATGGGCAAAGGGCGGCAAGATCCAACCTGAAGCTTACTATGCGCTGGTCACCATGCACGGAACGGTACTGGTGTTTTTTGTACTGACGGGCGGACTCAGCGGTACGTTTGCAAACTTTTTAATTCCCCTCCAGATCGGTGCGCGCGATATGGCGTCACCCATGCTGAATATGCTGTCTTACTGGTTCTTCTGGCTTGCCAGTGTGGTGATGGTCACTTCTTTGTTTATTGAAACGGGCCCGGCGAGCGGTGGTTGGACCTCTTATCCGCCACTGAGTGCGCTCGGCGATGCCTCGCTGGGATCGAAAGCGGGCATGGATTACTGGATCACCAGCATGGCGCTTTTCGTTGTATCATCCCTGCTCGGCGGGTTGAATTATATTTCCACGATCCTCAATATGCGTACGAAAGGAATGAGTATGACGCGGCTGCCGCTGACCATCTGGGCATTGCTGTTTACGGCGATCCTGGGCGTACTTTCCTTCCCGGTATTATTATCTGGTTTTATCCTGCTGCTGTTTGACCGGCATGCCGGTACGAGCTTCTACCTGTCGGATATATTCATCGCCTCCACGCAGAAAGCGTTGCCGAATGAGGGAGGAAGTCCGATCCTGTTCCAGCATCTGTTCTGGTTCCTGGGTCACCCTGAAGTGTATATCATTATCCTGCCCGCGATGGGTCTGGTATCGGAAGTGATGGCCGTCAATTCGCGCAAACCGATCTTCGGTTATATGGCAATGATCGGTTCGCTGTTCGCGATTACCGTACTCGCCTTCCTGGTTTGGGCGCATCATATGTTCGTTACCGGATTGAATCCCTTCCTCGGATCGGTATTCGTATTGCTGACCCTGCTGATCGCGGTACCCTCCGCTATCAAGGTATTCAACTGGCTGACCACGCTCTGGAAGGGTAATATCCGGTTCACGCCAGGCATGCTGTTCGCGATCGGATTCGTGAGCCTGTTTATTTCCGGCGGACTCACCGGCATCTTCCTCGGCAATTCAACCCTGGATATACAGTTGCACGATACCTATTTTGTGATCGCACATTTTCATATCGTGATGGGCGTCTCGGCCTTTTTCGGGATGTTCTGCGGTGTTTATCACTGGTTCCCGAAAATGTACGGACGATACCTAAACAATACGATGGCCTATATCCATTTCTGGGTCACATTCGCCGGAGCCTACCTGATTTTCTGGCCGATGCATTACGAGGGACTTGCGGGTATGCCACGCCGTTATCTTGATTACAGCGGATGGGCTTCCTTCAACCAGTTCGGCGGCCTGAACCGGTTCATATCAACCGTCGCCATGGTGGTGTTTGCCGTGCAGCTGATGTTTGTGTTCAATTTCTTCTACTCCATTTTTAAAGGAAGAAAAGTCACGACACAGAATCCATGGGAAGCCACGACGCTGGAATGGACCACACCGATCCGTCCAGGTCACGGAAACTGGCCCGGCGAAATTCCGGAAGTCCACCGCTGGGCTTACGATTACAGTAAAGACGGCAGAGAATTTATCATGCAGACAGAACCACTGGGTGCAGATGAACGTCAACATTGATCCTTCCTAAAGCGAGTCGATTGATCATGCAGGAAGAAACCATACATCATTCCAGTTCTTTCAAAATAGCGGCAAAACTGAAGGATTACCAGTTACTGATCAAGTTCAATCTCAGTTTCATGGTGGTGTTTTCAGCGGTGATCAGTTATTTGCTGGCGCCCAAAGTGACCTCCTTCGACTGGAAAGCGATCATGCTGCTTTTTGTAGGCGGCATGCTGGTGACCGGCAGTGCCAATGCGCTGAACCAGGCGATGGAGAAGCAGACCGATGCGATGATGAAACGTACGGCCAATCGTCCCGTGGCGGCTGGTCGCATGTCGGTAAACGAAGCCATGGCCTTTGCTGCCATCACCGGTTTGGTGGGGGTGCTGATGCTCTGGCATTTCAACCTGCTCACCGCCGTGCTGGCTGTGTTCAGTCTTTTTTCCTACGCATTCATTTACACGCCGCTGAAAAAAGTAAGCGCCGTGGCCGTACTCGTGGGCGCTATTCCGGGTGCAATGCCCTGCCTGATCGGCTGGGCAGCCGGGAACGATGACCTGAGTGCGGGTGGCTGGATTCTTTTTGCGCTGCAATTTTTCTGGCAATTCCCCCATTTCTGGGCCATTGCCTGGATATCGCATAAAGATTACAGCAATGCAGGGTTCAAATTGCTTCCTTCAGGCGACGGACAGACGAAGTTTTCCGCGCTGCAGGCAGTCATTTATTCGCTGTTGCTTTTGCCCGTAGGCATACTGCCCTATCTCACCGGCATGAGCGGAGAGATTAGTTTGGCGGTGGTGACCCTGGCGAACCTGGCGATGGTGTGGACCTGCGTCCGGCTCTATCGCGAGATGACGATCGGCTCTGCCCGGAGAGTGATGTTTGGAAGCTATATATATCTGCCAGTGGTGTTGCTGGCGTTATTGTTTGATAAAATTCACCTGTAGCCAATCAGTATGATCCGTTCAATAGAACTTGTAACTGTGCCAGACCAAAGAAAAAAAATTCATCCGCATAAATTTACCCTGTGGATCGGAATCGGCAGCATCGTGATGATGTTCGCCGGACTGACCAGCGCCTATATTGTGAAACGGGAACAACCCGGCTGGACCACTTTTCAGATCCCCGTCGCTTTCTGGTATTCAACGGCCGTGATCCTGATCAGCAGCCTCACGATCCAGCTCGCTTTGAAAGCTTTCCGTGAAAGGGAGATGCCGAAATACAAAAACCTGGTAACAGCCACGGCCGTACTCGGGATCGCATTCGTGCTGCTTCAATGGATCGGTTTCAGCAGCCTCTGGAAAAAAGGCGTCACGTTCAAAGGCTCCGGCGCAGGACAGTTTTTATATATCATCGCGGGATTACACGTATTGCATATCCTGGGTGGACTGGTGGCCCTGTCCACGCTTTTCATCCGGACGAGGAATACCCGCATCAGAAGTTATAACAGCGTGCCGGTGGAGCTCGTAAGCACCTACTGGCATTTTGTAGACATCCTTTGGATATACCTGTTTCTATTCTTTTTATGGATACAGTAGCAAGTATGTTTTTTATTAGATAAATTTGCGAACCAGCTAAAATAATATCATGGCACAAGCGATTCCGGTAAGAACAAAATGGTGGAGCGGCGGTAAAAGCCCCTTCAATGTGGAGTACGGTAAGCTGATGATGTGGTATTTTCTGATGAGCGATGCGTTCACCTTCGGCGCTTTTCTGATCTCTTACGGAACCATTCGCTTTTCGAGCAATTCATGGCCTGATCCAAACGAAGTTTTCAAGTCTTTTCCTTTTGTAGGGCAGATGGGCGTTCCGCTGGCTTTTGTGAGTCTGATGACCTTTATCCTGATCATGAGTTCCGTTACCATGGTGATGGCAGTCGGCGCCGGGCATGCCAACGACCGCAAAGCGGTGATGAAATGGATGTTCCTTACCATCCTCGGTGGTATCGCTTTCTTAAGCTGTCAGGCCTGGGAGTGGTATCACCTGCATTCCGAAGGCGCGTGGTGGGGCATGAATCCGTTTATGAATATCGACGGCACGCAGTCAACCACCAATTTTACCAACTACTTTTTTACCATCACGGGTTTTCATGGTTTCCATGTATTCTCGGGCGTGATCATCAATATCATTATGCTGATCATGACCTGGAGAGGCGTGTTTGATGAACGTGGCCACTACCTGATGATTGAAAAAGCGGGTTTGTACTGGCATTTCGTGGATCTGGTATGGGTATTCGTGTTTACTTGTTTTTACCTGTTATAATTTAATTTTTCAGCGATGGATTCTACAACAACCACTTCTGCCACGGGCATGGCCCACGAAGAAAAACACAGTTTCGATACCAAGCTGATCTGGAGAACATTCTGGATCCTGCTGGGCATCACCGTGTTTGAACTGATCCTCGCGATCACCTATTATAAAACGGATTTCCTGCCGAAGCACCTGCTCAACGGCGTGTTCATCATCCTCACGCTCGCCAAAGCATTCTTTATCGTGGCGGAGTTTATGCACCTCGGGCATGAAATCAAGAATATGATCATGACGATCGCCGTACCGGCGCTGCTTTTCGTGTGGTTCCTGATCGCCTTTGCCTGGGATGGTAATTCCTACCGTGAATTACGGAACCGCTACGACCGTAACCAATATGAAAAGAGCATTCCGCCGGCCAAGAAACCCGGTCATGAAGCAAAGAAGCCGGGTGTCGAATGATGCGTATCTTTGCCTGATAACAATATGTAAAACCATTGCCCTTCAGGCGGTGGTTTTTTTATCTCTAAAAATAATTCTTTGAGCAAAAAGGCTTTGTTAGCGATGATTGTGGCGGTACTGGTGCCTGTATTGTGTTACATGTTTGTAAAGGCAGCCAGCGACCGGGCCGTGGGTATGCCGCGAAGGTATTTTGCGGATAGCATTACCACCACCATCAGGGATGGCAAGGAAATCCAGGATACCGTATGGCATAGAATTCAGAATATCACCCTCACCAATCAACTGGGGCAAACCGTTTCCCTCGATGACCTGAAGGGTAAAGTGATCGTGGTGGATTATTTTTTTACACGATGCCCGTCCATCTGCCCAACCCTCACAAAAAATATGCGCGGCCTGCAGGATGCCCTCAGGAGCAAGGATCAGCTTAAACAGCCCGATGCGTCTTTCGTACAGTTTGTTTCTTTTTCTGTTGATCCTGAACGGGATTCGGTTTCTGTATTAAAGAAATACGCAGATCACTACCAGATCAATCCGGATACCTGGTGGTTGCTGACAGGACCGAAAAAGAAAATTTACGACTTCGCGCTGAACGAACTTAAAATGGGACTGATAGACGGGGAAGGCGTGGATTCCAATTTTATTCATACCCAGAAAATGGTGGTGCTCGACAAGGACCATGTCGTGCGCGGATTTTATAATGGCCTCGACAGCGCCGATCTTTCCCGCCTCGCCAATGATATTGTTTTTATCATGCTGGAAAAAGATAAACAGCGGGTTTCACCTTTTGCTGAAATGAAACCGATCCTGCCGATTATTATCTTTATCCTGTTCGCCACCGCATTCGTTGTTTATTTTCTGAGCCGAAAACCGAAATCCACATGAAGCCGTCCACGGATATCAAGGAGAAAAACCTGACCATTCCGATTATTATCGTCTCTATCACCATCCCCGTGGCCGTTGCCCTCATCATCCTGGTGCCTCAGGTGAAGATCCATACCGGCATCAGCACGGGCATGCTGCCTGTTTTTCATGCGATCCTCAATTCAACCACGGCAATCCTGCTGCTTGCGAGTTTATATTTTATCCGGCACGGAAAAATTACCGCGCACAAAACGGCCAACCTGATCGCCGTGGGACTGAGCGCTGTCTTTTTGATATCCTATGTGATTTTCCATATCACGAATCCATCGGTAAAATATGGCGACCTCAATCACGACGGGATTTTATCGCCGGACGAGAAAGTACAGGCGGGCCGGTTGCGGTACGTGTATTATTTCATTCTGAGTTCACATATCATTCTCTCCGGCATCATCATTCCGTTTGTATTGTTCACCCTGCAGCGCGCATTCCAGGAAAGATTTCCGGCGCATAAGAAACTCGCGCGGTTCACCTGGCCGATGTGGTTCTACGTAGCGGTTACCGGCGTGATCGTTTACTTTATGATCAGTCCCTATTACTGAAACAGGATTTCTTTGGCGGGATCCCAGAATTTCTTGTCGAAGTCGACCACCTGGTTGTCCACCACTTTTACGCCTTCCTTCCTCAGCAGCTGCGCCATTTTTTCGGGCGGCTTATAATGATGTCTTCCTGACAATAGTCCGTTGCGGTTGACGACGCGGTGTGCCGGCACGAATACGGCGCTCCGGTGCACGGACTTCATCGCCCATCCTACCATCCGCGCGGAAAGCCTGGTGCCGAGGCAGGCAGCAATCGCTCCATAGGAAGTCACCCGCCCTTTGGGAATCTGCTGCGCGATTTCATAGACGAGATCGTAAAAGCTTTCTTCTTTTTTTCCGGATGGCCGGACGGTATTCAGTTTTTCCTGTTTGATTTTTTTCGATGCAGCACACATAGTTTCTTTTTAATCGGCGAACACCTGGTTTTCGGTTTCTTTCAGATAGGTATGCAGCGCTTCGTCCAGCGCGGGCAGTGGCTCCGGCGGTATGCGAAAAGCGCAATAGAAGATTTTTTTCGTGCCGGCGATATCCAGTTTTTCATAGTGCGTCTTGATGTCCAGTTCCGGCGCATGATCCGGAATGGCATATACGTCCTCGGAGAACGCGTCGAGGATCAGTCCATACCGTTCGATCACATGCAAAGTAAAACGGTACAAAACGGGGGAATCTGTTTTCAGGTGTACAAGACCGCCGGGCACCAGCACCTGCTGATAGAGGCGCAGGAAACGGGGATGGGTGAGACGTTTTTTTGCGCGCGACACCCGCAGTTGCGGATCGGGAAAAGTGATCCAGATGGCCGCGACTTCTCCGGGGGCAAAATAGGTTTCGATCTTATCGATATGGGTACGGAGAAAAGCCGCGTTGGTGAGTTGCTGTTGAAGCGCAAAGGAAGCGCCGGCATAGATCCGGTTTCCTTTCAGGTCAACACCGATAAAGTTATGGTCAGGATGCATGGCTGCGAGCCCGCAGGTATATTCGCCTTTGCCACAGGCCAGTTCAAGTGTAATGGGGTGTTGGTTTTTGAAGAATCCATGCCATTGGCCGGACATCCCCTGGGGGTATTGCAACACATTGGCGAAATGGCCGATGGCTTCGAAACGAATCAGTTTTTTCTGCCCCATGGGAGCAAAAATAATGGAGGGATGGGTTGTAAAAAATTATATCAGTTCTGGGAGGCGGCGGGCATTTTCTTGCCGCTGAAGATGCTTTCGTGGATGAAGGTGGTGGTTGGCTTCCGCTGACGGGTAATGGTAAAGATGGGTGGCTGTTTCTTGATCAGGTTGCGGTCAAAGAAATATTCGATTACGAGGATCGCAGCGAGCAGGCCGGACATATTCTGATACATCGAGGTCAGGACGCCATTCAGGGTGTTGAAGCTGAGGTTATTCAATATGCCCTGGCTGGCGATTTCCCAATATTTGTAGATGATGCCGATGACCAGCGTACCGGAGATCAGGATCGAGTAGGAAATTTTTTTGCTTACATGCAGTTTGATCGTGGCCAGCGCGTAGAAGCAGGAGGCCAGGAGAAAGCTCATGCCGAAATGGGCCGAGAAATGAACGATCTTATCATGGTCCGACAGAGAATCCGGGAGTACGAAACCGAAACAGACTACACCGGCAGCGAGCAGGAGAAATATGATCTTATCCTTTAATGTATAGTGAGTTGTGGTAGGTAGAAATTCGGTCACGATCAATTATTTGATTTGGAGTAAACGAAATTCATGCCAAAGAAAGCAGATGAAAAGCGAAAACCCCGATACGCAGGTGCGTACCGGGGTTTTCTGTAGCTGTAGAGGGAGGAGTCGAACCTCCACGGAGCAGTTAGCCTTAGCACAATGTGTGGTGGTCAACCCCAGTCGGCCACGCTGTAAGGCGTGACCGGCATTATGCTATGTTTATCCTGTGATCTCCACCCCCGAGACAAGAGGGCATGTCTGCCAAAGTTCCATCACTCCACAGTGTAGTCGTATTGACAACACAATATTACAGTAAAACAAAGATTTATTGTACTTTTTTTAATAAAAATTTTGTAATATTCGAAAACTGTCAAATATTTGTATATATTGTTGAATATATTATAAAGCTCTCCCTTCAAATGGCTTCCAAATTCAATTTAGACAAACTGGATCTGCAGATCATTCACGAAATGATGGAAAATGCGGAAATATCATATGCAGACCTCGGAAAAAAGCTGTTTGTGTCCGGTGGCACCATTCATGTCCGCATCAAAAAGCTGCAGGAGTTCGGAATCGTGAAAGGTACTAAATTGAATGTGAACCTAAAGTTGCTGGGCTATGACGTCATCGCCTTTATCGGCATCTACCTCGAAAAAAGTTCCCTGTACGATGCCGTGGCCAAAGAACTGCGCAAGATCCCGCAGATTGTGCGGGTGAACTATACCACGGGCAACTACAGCATGTTTGCCGAGATCGTGTGTAAAGACATCAACCAGCTGCGCTTTGCCCTGCACGACGAACTGCAGAAAATCAAAGGCATCGAAAGAACGGAAACCTTTATCTCCCTGGAAGAAAGCTTTGCCCGTAACGTACAGGTGTATTCGGAATAGTCAGGCTTTTACATTCAGCGCATCGCGCAGCCCGTTTCCAAGCAGATTGAAAGCAAGTACCAGCAGCATGATCGCCAGTCCCGGCGCGATGGCCAGCATCGGATTGTGTGTAATGATAAAATTATAATTCTCCTTGATCATCAGTCCCCAGCTGGGTTGTGGCGGCTGAACGCCGATGCCCAGAAAACTTAGTCCGGCTTCGATCACGATCGCAGAGGCAAAATTGGAGGCCGCGACCACCATCACGGGCCCGAGGATATTGGGAAGAATATGCCGGCCGATGATCCGGAAGGTTGAATAACCCAGTGCGGTGGCCGCCTCGATATATTCCAGCTGTTTCAATGCCATCACCTGTCCACGGACAATCCGCGCGACATTCACCCACATGGTGAGTCCGATCGCTATAAAGATCTGCCAGAATCCTTTTCCCAGCAGCAGGGTCACCGCAAATACCAGGAGCAGGGTCGGAATGCTCCAGATCACATTCAGCAGCCACATGATCAGAGCGTCGGTGCGTCCACCGAAATAACCCGCCAGCGCACCCAGCGATACACCGATGGTGAGCGAAATGATCACCGTGATCAGTCCGACCGCCAAACTCACCCGGATACCGATGATGAGGCGGCTCAGGATATCACGACCATATTTATCCGTGCCCAGCCGGAATGTTTTGCTTTCGGTAAGGTCTGTTGGCTTCGCTTCCCCATTGGCCGGAATATAGTCGTAGCGGTCTTCGCTGCCGTAGAGCAACCGGTGCGACCAGGATTGCGGGGCAAAGCTTTTATCTTTTGGTCTTAAGATGAATTGCTGTGTAAAGCCGGGTTTTTTTCCGCCGATCTCCAGGATGATGCGGTTTGCGTTGGGCGAATGATCCGGCGCCAGGTAATATCCGCTAACTGCCACCAGCAGGGAAAGAAAGATGACGATCATTCCGAACGCCGCTCCTTTGTTTCGCCGGAGCCTCCGCCAGGTGTTGGATGATATGGTATTGGTGAGGGGCAGCACAATTTATTTCACCCGGCGGTCTTTCCACCGGTAGTGGCCAAATTTACCAAAGGCACCGGCAATTACCGTATATATAATGTGCAGCGGCTGGCAAAGGGGAAAATATTTCAGGAGGGAACGCTGTCCGAAAAATACCGCGACTGATTGCACGAATGGAAATTCAACCACCGTTTTTATCAGCAACAGGAGCAGCGCAGCCCAGACCCAGGATGGAGAAATACAAGCTGCCATGAAAAAAATCAGCATGCCCGCGTTTACTGCATAGACCAAGAGCAACGTAAAAAAAATAGGACGGTCCTTGTAGTGGCCCATCTTGCTCGCCCAGCGGATCCGCTGCCGGAAGAAAGATCGCCAGCCAGCCGCGGCACCCGTTTGAACGATGGCGCCGGTATTTTTTGCGTAGGCGACGCGCCCCGGAAACCGATGCCGGATTTTTCCCAGCAGGAGCATATCATCGCCCGAAGCGATCTGATCGATGCCGGCAAATCCGTCCACCGCATAAAATGCGTCGCGATCATAGCCGAGGTTTGCACCGTTGCACATCGGAAACAGGTCTTTGGCAACCGCCGCCGCGGTAATACCCTGGAGAGAAAGAAAATCAAGTGTTTCAAAAACAGCCACGAAAGACCTGCCTGTCGCGATCCTGACCGGTGCGGCAACAAAAACGGCCTTGGATTTGCTGCCTGTCTGAACCATGATCTTCACCCAGTCAACAGGGGCGATGCAATCGGCGTCTGTCGTAAGGATGAAGCTGCCGCCCGCTTTCGCAATGCCCGCGGCAAGGGCTTTTTTCTTAAAGGCAATGGTGCTGTCGGACGAAATCAGGTCTTGCAGATTCAGGAGGATGACACCGGATGCGGCATAATTTTTTACGATGGCTTTGGTTTCATCGGTAGAAAAGTCATTGACGACAATGATCTCGAGCAGCTCCTTTGGATACTGTTGCCTCAGTAAAGCGTCCAGACAGGCGCCGATATGGGAAGCTTCGTTTCTGGCGGGAATGATGACAGATACGCGCACAGGATGTGCAGGTTGGGACGACCCGTTCCCGGACGGAATCTCCTTCCAGGCAACATAGAACCGGCGGATCAGGATCGCATAGGCGACCAGCAACAGCAACAGCCCGGCAAAAAAAATTTCCATGCGGAACAAAGAACGATAATATTACAGCAATGGAATAATGGAAGGAAGATTTTCTTCATGCAGCAGGTGATGGCCGCCTTCGATAATAAATACTTTGCAGGTTTTTTCAAGTCCCCGCACATACCTGAATCCGTATTTGTACCGGACTACCGGGTCGTCGATACCAAACACCATGTTCAGCGCGGTGGTCTGTTTGGCAAGCAGCACCCGGATCTCGTTCCGTGATACCTGGAAGCGCTGCAGCACCATCCATCGCTGGTAAAGTTTTTCCCTGGCTTCCGGATGCTCGAGATATGCCAGCATGAATTTTCGCCGGCGTGGTTTGAGCATACCCAGTTTTGTGCCGATGGCGAGTAGCCGGAGCAGCCAGTCCGGGTCATGCATCGCTTTTTTAAACAGCCGGTTTCCCCGATCCGTATTCATGATCCAACGGAGGAACCGGGATTGGTGGAGGCCGTCTCCCGCGATCAGGGTAACTCTTTCCACCTGGTCGCCGAGCAGTGGCATCAGGCTCAGACAGATCCGCCCGCCGAGGCTATAGCCGAGGAGATGGATTTTTGCCAGCTGGAGGCCGGGAATCGATTTCAGCAGGCGGAGGAGGCTGTCGGCAAACAGGGCCGGGTCCAGCGCATCTTTTTCATTCCACACCGTCTGACCGTGAAAGGGCAGGTCTATCGAGATCAGGGTAAACTGTGGCGGCAGGTCCAGCAGCATAAAGGAAAAAATATGCGTATTCAGTCCATAGCCATGGAAGGCGAGCAGGGGAACAGATCCATGACCCGATTGCACGTAGTGAAAAGAGGAATTCCGGTAAGGAAAGAATTGTGCATCCATACGCAAGACATTAAAAATAAGCCTACCGCCGGAATTCTGATCCATTCACCGGCAGCCACCAAAAAAAACTTTAACGGAATTTGGAAAAATCCCGGAATTGAGTAAATTTGATTAGTTGTTTAACTAACTATATGCAAAACAACCAATTTAAGAAAGGTGAGCTGTATAGTTTTGTTACGGGCAAAGCATCCACGGCCATTGCCCGCCGCCTGCAGAAGAAATTCAACAAGGCGGAACTGAATCTTACCATTGAACAATGGAGCGTCCTCTACCATTTGTGGAAGGAGGACGGCCAGAGCCAGCAGGAACTTTGCCGGGCTACTTTCCGGGATAAACCGAGTATTACGCGCCTGGTGGACAACCTCGAAAAACTGCAGCTCGTCAAGCGCGTGGCATCCACCAACGACCGTCGCATCAACCGGATCTTCCTGACGAAACTGGCGCAGAAACTCCAGGAAGAAACCATGTCGCTGGCCGAAGATACCCTGAATGACGCACTGAAAGGCGTGGCGCCGGACAAGATCGATGTGTGCAAAGAAGTATTGCAGATCGTGTACAATAACCTTACATAACGGAAAAAATATCGTTTTATGAATACTTCCACAGATACAAAAAACCTGCTCAAAGGCGGTGAATGGATCATCCGGGAAAGCACTCCTTTCGATACATATATTCCCGAAGAATTCAATGAGGAGCAGCAGATGGTGAAAGATATGTGCAACTCATTTCTGGATACCGAAGTGCTGCCCGTGATTGAACGCATCGATAAACTGGAACCGGGACTTATGCCCTCCCTGATTGTAAAAGCGGGCGAGCAAGGCCTGCTGGGCGCTTCCGTACCAGAGAATCTCGGCGGACTGGGAAAAGATTTTATTACGGCCACCATTGTCAACGAGGGCCTCGGTGGCGGATTTTCCTTTTCGGTTGCCCTCTCGGCGCATACCGGGATCGGCACCTTACCCATCCTTTATTTCGGTACGCCGGAACAAAAGGAGAAATATATTCCGAAACTCGCCAGCGGCGAATGGAAGGGTTCTTATGGCCTCACCGAACCGAACAGCGGCAGCGACGCACTGGGTGCCAAAACATCCGCCGTGCTCAGCAAAGACGGGAAATACTACTTATTGAACGGACAGAAATGTTGGATCACCAACGGTGGCTTCGCAGATATTTATACCGTTTTCGCCAAAGTGGACGGCGAAAAATTTACGGCTTTCATTGTGGAAAGAGATTTTGAGGGATTTACGCGCGGGCCGGAAGAACACAAAATGGGCATCAAGGGATCGTCTACGGTGCAACTGTATTTTCAGGATTGTAAAGTGCCGGTGGAAAATGTATTGGGTGAGATCGGCAAGGGCCATATCATCGCTTTTAACATTTTAAACGTCGGTCGGCTGAAACTCTGTGCCGCCGCACTTGGTGGCGCCAAGCGCGCGACCGGCACCACGATCGCCTATGCGAATACCAGGGAACAGTTCAAGAAACCCATCGTGCAGTTCGGTGCGATCCGGAATAAACTGGCCGAGATGGCCATACAGATCTGGGTTGCAGAAAGTGCGTTGTACCGCGTTACTTCCTGGATCGACCAGAAAGAGGGCGCTTTACACGCCGCCGGTAAACCCTTTAATGAAGCCGTACTGGCCGCCGCGGAGGAATATGCCATCGAATGCGCCATGCTGAAAGTATTCGGCAGTGAGATGCTGGATTTTGTGGTGGATGAAGGGGTGCAGGTACATGGTGGCAACGGATTCAGCGATGAATACAGCATTTCAAGATCTTACCGCGACAGCCGGATCAACCGTATCTACGAGGGCACCAATGAGATCAACCGCCTGCTGACCGTAGACATGCTATTGAAACGGGCGCTGAAAGGAAGGCTCGACCTGATGAGCCACGCCATGAATGTATCAAAGGAACTCATGAATATTCCGGAAATGGAAGCGAAGGACGAATCCTTTGGCGGCGCAGATAAAAAGATGATCCAGCAATTTAAAAAAGCGATTCTGATGACTGCGGGTGCCGCGGTGCAGAAACTGAATGTAAACCTGGAAAGCGAACAGGAGATCCTGATGCATATCGCCGATATGGCGATCGTCACCTTTCACGCGGAAAGCGCCCTGTTGCGATTGCTGAAACTTGCCGACCAGCGCGGAGAAGCCGGGGTGGCATACGAGGCGGATATCGTGCACACGTATTTATATGATGCCGCGGCGCAGATTGAAAAAGCAGCCAAAGACGCCATCAACGGGTTTGCCGAAGGCGATGAACTGCGCATGCTCCTGCTCGGTATTAAGCGGTTTATCAAACCGACAGCTTTTAACAGCAAGGAGGCAAAACGCCGGATCTCGGATAAATTAAGCCGGGAGAATACCTACCCGCTCTGATCTGGCGAAGATCGCCCATGATAGAAACTGCCCGCTTCAATATCATTTTGAAAAAGCGGGCAGTTTTATTATTTTACAGGATTCCTACACCTGCGCCTGCGCAGAAGAAACTTGTTCCGATACTATGCCAGAAGAAAAAAACGTCTTCATTCACCATGTATTCTTTTGGTTGGCGGAGCCTAAGAATGAAGATACCCTGAGTCAGCTCATTGCCGCGCTGAAGAAACTTTCCAACTGCCAGAGCATTAAACGTTGCCATATCGGGCGACCCGCCCAATCATCCCGGTCGATTACCGATTCATCCTATGCTATTTCCTGGTGTATTCATTTCAATACGGCGGAGGATCATAAAACCTATCAGAAAGACACGAATCACCTGCGGTTTGTAGATACCTGCTCGCATCTCTGGAGTAAGGTGCTGGTCTACGATTCGACGGATGCCTGATTCAGGATTTTAATTTTGCCGCAGCAGCCTGGTCCACAAAAAATTCGAGCTTGCCATCCACCGGTTTTATCACCTGTGAGGGGTAGAGATCGGGATTGGATGTGCCGTTCAGCACTTCCTGCAGCGCATCTGACTTGGCAGATCCGCTGATCATAAAAATCACCTGACCGGCGCGGTTGACGATATTTTTTGTAAGGGTGATGCGCGACATGTCCTGTGCCTTGAGATAGAAAGAACTTACCCAGGCTTTCTCTTCATGGATCACGGGCATGCCCGGGAACAGGGAAAGGGTATGTCCGTCATCACCCATGCCCAGCAACACGAGGTCGAAACTTTTTTCCGGGAGTCCATCGCCAAAATACTGATGCAGGATGGCTTCGTAAGCGCGGGCAGACGCTTCCGCCGGCAGATCCGTACGCATTACGTGGATCTGTTCTGCAGGGACATCTACTTTATTGAGCAGTGTATCGAAAGCCATTTTCGCGTTGTTCCGGTCGTCTTCGAAGGGAACATCCCGCTCATCTCCCCAGAAAATATGCAGTTTTTTCCAGTCGATCTTTTCCCTGTACGGCGAAGCAGCGAGCAGCAGGTGTAATTTTTTTGGTGTGCTTCCGCCGGAAAGCGCCAGCGTGAAGCGTGGCTGACTTTGCAGGGTAGCGGCGATCAGGTCGGTGATCCAGGCGGCGAGGTGATTGCTCAGGTCGTCGGCATCTGTAAATATTTGAACACTCATAATACAATCCATTGATGGCCGTCTTTCGCAATCAGGGCTTCCGCATCTTCGGGTCCCCATGAATTCGGCGCATAGTTTGGAAAATCCACCGGCGGACGATTCTGCCAGGCATCGAGGATGGGCATCACAATATTCCACGCGGCTTCTACCTGGTCGCTGCGCATAAATAAGGTGGCGTTGCCTTCCATGACGTCGAGCAGGAGGGTTTCATAAGCCTCCGGTTCATTGTCGTCATAAACATCTTTATACCGGAAGATCATATCCACCGGATTGAGGGCCATGAACTGGCCGGGTCTTTTCGACTGAAAGCGCAGCCGGATATCCATTTCGGGCGCGATGCTGATGGTGAGGCGGTTGGGTCTCCAGGTTTCAGCGGCTTCCGGCGGAAAGGCAAAATTCGGCGCGGGTTTGAATTGGATATTGATCACGGTTGTCTTTTCATGCAGCCGCTTGCCGGTCCGGATATAGAATGGCACATCCTGCCAGCGCCAGTTATCGATATAAAATTTCACGGCGGCGAAGGTGTCGACGTTGGATTTCGGATCTACATTTTTTTCATCGCGGTAGGCGGGAACTTTTTCTCCTTCCATCCATCCGGCTTCATACTGACCGCGGACGGCGTACTTCCCTACTTCGTCTTTACCGATTTTACGGATGGCATTGAGGACATCCACTTTTTTGTTTCTGATTTCATCCGGCTCGAATGAAACCGGCGCTTCCATCGCGATCATACAGATCAGCTGGAGGATATGGTTCTGCACCATATCGCGCAGCGTACCGGCTCCTTCATAATAGGCCCCACGCCCTTCAGATCCTACGGTTTCGGCAGCGGTGATCTGTACATGGTCAATATAATTCCGGTTCCAGAGTGGTTCGAAGAGTGCATTGGCGAACCGGAGCGCCAGGATATTCTGTACGGTCTCTTTTCCGAGGTAGTGATCGATGCGGTAAATCTGTTTTTCATCGAACATGCTCATGAGGAGCTTGTTGAGTTCGTGCGCACTTTCGAGGTCGTGGCCGAACGGTTTTTCGACCACGATGCGCGTGGTCGCCTTGTCTATCTGCAGCGGGCCCAGTCTCTTTGCGATATCCGGTACGAGTTGCGGCGCCACCGCCATATAAAACATCACATTCGGATGGCTGCCGAATTCTTCTTCCTTCTTTTTTATGATGTCCGTGATCTTTTGATATTCGTCATCTTTTTCGGCATCCATCTGAAGGTAATGCACATGCTGCGCGAAATCCTGCCAGTGCTGATCGTCGGTCTGGTCTTTCCGGCGACTGAATTGTTTCACGCCATCGAGCAGGCGGCCGCGGTATTTGTCGTCGGAATATTCGCTGCGGCCGATACCTACCACCGCAAATTTCTCCGGCATCCAGTTGTCGATAAAAAGATTGTATAAGGCGGGTGATAATTTTCTGAAATTGAGGTCACCGCTTCCTCCGAAGATAAAAATGACGGAAGCAGGGGGCCTTTTATGATTTTCCATAATATCTTAATTAGAATCTTTGGGATGAATGATACAACGATCTGACTAGTCAAAAGTTCCCCATTCCGTATGAAAGGTGCCCGGCATGTCGGTCCGCTGGTAGGTGTGGGCGCCAAAATAATCACGCTGTGCCTGGATCAGGTTGGTCGGCATGAGTTCGCTGCGGTAGGCATCGAAATAACTCAGCGCGCTCATCAGTCCGGCCACCGGGTAGCCCGTTTGGGTGGCATGCATGATCACGGTACGCAGATGTTGTTTTTTTGAATGGATGAGTGCGGCGATGTTTTTATCGAGCAGGAGGTTTTTGAGGTCTCCTTTTTCCTGGTAGGCAGTATAGAAAGTTTCGAGCAGGGAGGAGCGGATAATGCAACCGCCGCGCCAGATCTTCACCACATCGGTGAGCGGGATCTGCATGTCAAGGTCGGTAGACGCGCGGTGAAGCATCGCCATCCCCTGTGCATAACAGATGATCATCGAAAAATACAGGGCGTCTCCGAGTTGCTGGATAAGCACTTCCGTAGGCACTTCGATCTGCACTGCGCTGGTTTTATATAAGGCAGCTGCTTCGATGCGTTCGTCTTTGGCGGCCGACAGATCGCGCATGGATACGGCCATATCGATCACCGGCACCGGAATGCCGAGGTCCATGGAATCCTGGGAGGTCCATTTACCGGTACCTTTTGAGCCGGCTTTGTCGAGGATCATGTCCACGAGGCGGCCGGAGGTTTTATCATCGGGCTGGAGAAAAACATCCCGCGTGATTTCCACGAGGTATGACTGGAGTTCGCCCTCATTCCAGGTTTTGAAAATTTTATGGAGCTGGTCGTTGCCGACGCCTTTGCCTACATGCAGCAACTGGTATACTTCGCTGATGAGCTGCATGATGGCATACTCGATGCCGTTGTGCACCATCTTTACATAATGACCGGCGGCGCCTTTGCCCAGATAGGCGACGCAGGGGTCACCGTTGACCTTGGCCGCGACGGCTTCCAGAATCGGTTTCACCTGCGCGTAAGCTTCCGCATTTCCACCCGGCATGATGCTCGGACCGGTCCGGGCCCCATGTTCGCCGCCGGAAATACCGATACCCATAAAATGGAAGCCCTTATCTTTTAAGAAATCGAGTCTTTTGAGGGTGTCTGTGTAGTGGGAATTGCCGCCGTCGATCACGATATCACCGGGTCCGAGCAGGGGCAGGAGGTCCTGGATCACGCTGTCCACGGGTTTGCCGGCGGGCACCAGCATCATGATTTTGCGCGGCGTTTGGAGCAGACTCACCATTTCTGCCAGTGTGCCAACCCCTTTGACCACCGTATTGGGCGTGGCGGAGCTTTCCAGCAGTTGTCCCTTTGAAAGATCCTTGTCAAAGCCGATGGCGCGGAAACCATGGTCGGCCATGTTGAGCAGCAGGTTTCTTCCCATGGTGCCGAGGCCAATCATTCCAAAGTCGTATAAATTATTTTCCATATTTATTAAAGTAAGAGCGTAAAATTAAGTATTTATCGAATGGAATGACCCTCATCACATTATATTAAGTATAAGCCTGCGGCGGGGAATTCCTGTTAACGGTTTGGATTTGTAAAGGGAAACATATATTTTTATCCCTCCCTAAATCCGTCCCCTCCTATCAAGAACTGCTAAGATTTCCTCATATCCTGTTTTTCGCTCTAAGTAAATTCCACGCGCTTGCAATTTGACGAACCATGAAAAGGGAATGTCATTTTATTGCGCACACTAAACCTTCGTATGAAAAAAATTTTACTTTTTGCACTCCTAACAGGGTCTATGCTCCTTACTGTGGTATACGGACAAACCGATGTCCTGACGCAGCACAATGACCTGAACCGCACCGGTTGGAACAATACGGAAACCATTCTCAATACAACCAATGTAAACACAAATAGTTTCGGAAGAGTAGCTCTTTTTAAGGTAGACGATCAGGTGGTTGCCCAGCCGCTCGTTGTGACCGGGGTTATGATTGGCGGAATTCCACATAATATCGTCTATATCGCTACCACCAATAATTCCATTTACGCTTATGACGCAGATGATACCGTTAATGGGGGACATTACTATTGGACGAAAAATTATACTCAGTCGTCGATCTTGCCTGCCTCCACTTACCAATATCGTCCGCCCAACAATAACGATATGTTTCCGGACTTGTGTAACGGCCAGTATAAAGACATTCAGGGCACATTTGGCATCCTCGGTACACCGGTCATCGCCAAGAACACCAATACAATGTACTTTGTATCACGTTCTGTGAGCGGAGATCCGACGCAGGTTGACGATCACGCGTATGTAGATCATGGTGGCCGCCAAAGCTATGCTTACACATCCACTGGTTTTTACCAGGTACTGCATGCGATTGACCTCAGCACAGGTCTTGACAAAACTACCATGAATTCGCCAAATCTGATTAGCGCCTCTGCACCCGGCACTGGCGATGCATCCGATGGTGTCAATGTTCATTTTGATCCGCGCCGCAACAACCAGCGCCCAGGACTCGTGCTTTCAAAGGGCATGTTGTATATCGCTTACTCATCCCATTGCGATATGGATTATTATCATGGATGGGTACTCGGATATGATTCCAGCAATTTAAAAGCAGGCGTCGGCGGTGCCGCGCAGCTCGCCTATAATACCACGCCGAATGATGGCCGCGGAGGGATCTGGATGAGCGGGGGTGCACCGGCGGTAGATCCGTCCGGAAGTTTATATGTATCTACCGGCAACGGCTGGGATTTTGATATTCACGGCGTAGCGGAACATGCCGATCCGACCCAATTGGTTAACCGGGGCGAGAGTGCGATCAAACTCACGCCCAACACGATGGATAATCATGCCACCAGCCTGGGCATCAGCAGTTATTTTACCTCCAGTGATATTGTGAACCTGAATGCACAGGATCTGGATATGCCGATTCAAATGCTGCTCTTTCCAAACACAAATTATGTAATTACCGGAATTAAAAACAGCAACCTCTACCTGATGGATCGTACGACCATGGGGGGCTACACTTCCGGCGGTCCGGATAAAGTAAAACAAATCGTGGATGTCGGCACCAATGCCAATATGCATTCCTCCTTCGCCTATTATGAAGGACAATCGGCGAAATTCTTTTATCAGCTGTCTGAAAATACATTGCTGAAAGCGTTTCCGATCGGACCAAATTCCCTCGGCACACCGATCGACGGAACAGTGAATAATCCAATCGGCGGATCCGGCGGATTTTTGTCTATCTCCTCCAATGGGACCAATGACGCATCCGCGATATTATGGATCAACCAGGCAAGACCCTATTGCGACGCCATTCAATCGGTTTGTCCCGGGTTGCTGCGTGCGGTAAAAGCTTCAGACGTAACCAAAGAAATATACAACTCGTCCTACCTCGGTGATTACTCCGGCACTTTCGCCAAGATGGCCTGTCCAACGGTTGCCAATGGCAAAGTATACCTGGCCACGCTTTCGAAACAAGTGGCCGTATTCGGATTGAAACCTCCGCCCAGTTGCGGTATGGTGGACCTCTGTCTCGGAAAAGTGGCGACAGCGTCGTCTTCCCAGTCGGGTACGGATAACAGTACCGGAAAACCGCTTACCCCTGATCAGGCGATCGACGGTGATTTTGCAAAAACCCGTTGGGAAAGTCTGGTCGGTCAGGACCAATGGCTTAAAGTGGATTTAGGCCAGCCCTACGTGCTTTGCCATGCTGTCGTAAACTGGTGGTTTGCCTATGGTGTAAATTATGCGATTGAGGGTTCTAACGACGATGCCAACTGGACCACGCTGTCTTCGATTACGGGGAATGCCTCGCAAATAACAGAACATGCCATCACAAACACGACGGCCTGGAGGTATGTAAGATTGCATGGTACATTACGGCACGATGATAATTCAAATGGAACGTACAGCGCCTACGAATTCAGCGTTTATGGTTTGCCAATGATCAATCCCTGCCCGGTCATTGCCAGTGTTTCGGCCACACAGATCGGTCAGTCTTCGGCCGAGATAGACTGGCCCGTACCTCCCGGTGGCACGCCCTCCCTGGGATATACGGTTTCATACAAGGCTTCGGCAAATGCCAGCTTTACAACTCAAACGGTAATGACGAATACAATCAATCTTACGGGATTGAGTTGTTCAACCGATTATTTATATACCGTACAGGCGAAATGTTCGTCTACCGAGAGTGGAGATGTTGCCACGGGAGCATTCACCACTTCCACCTGCACGAACAGCTGCACACTTCCCACCCGTACCTTTTCGACAGATCTCGGTCTGGTCGGTGTCGGCGGTTCATCCTGTTACAATTCGGGAACCTGGACCGTCAAGGGCTCTGGCTCGGACATCGGTGGCACATCCGATAATTTCCAGTACGCCTATAAAAGTATTAACACGGACGAAACGATCTCGGGTCGTGTGGTTTCACAGGATTTTACGACAACCGTTAATAATAAAGGTGGCCTGATGATGCGGGAAGCGATCACGCCAACCTCACCATTTATTTATTTTGCCCGCACGAACGGTGGTTCGACCCTTCTGTTGGAGTCGCGGTCTGTGGATGGCGGCCCTACGGTCTCCAATACGATCTCCATTCTGTCAACCATAAAACCATTTTTAAAAATTCAAAAGACGGGGACAGTCTATACTGCTTTTTATTCGCTCGACAATGGAGTTACCTATACGCAGTTTGACAATGCGCTCAGCCTCGGCTTCGGTGGCAGTGGTGTAAGCGTTGGCTGGGCGGTGACGAGCACGGACAATGCCGTCGTATCCACGGCCCTCTTTGATAATTTTATTGAAGGAAGTTCTCCCCTGCCGGTTACATTGGTGGATTTCACGGGTACGAATATCAACAACGATTATATCGCATTGAAATGGATCACCGACCTCGAAGTGAACAATGCTTATTTTGATGTGGAACGCAGCTCGGATGGCGCCAATTTTTCCTATGTCACCAAAGTAAGTGGCGTCGGTAACAGCAATGTCCGCCAGTACTATGAAGCCAACGATGATCATCCGTACCAGGGCGTGAATTTTTACCGGTTAAAACAGGTTGACCTGGATGGCAAGTACAGCTACTCTCCGGTGATTACCGTGAGATTCGGTAAAAACTATGCGCCGGTGATTTTTCCAAATCCTGCCAGTTCTTATTTTAATGTAGTGTCCGGCAATGAGTCGATCCGGGAGATCCGCGTATATAATACCGAGGGAAAAAATATTTTTAATCTGGTCAACGAAAATGCGTCCAGTAATTTTACGGTGCCCGTTAGTAATTTATCGGCAGGTATCTATATCGTCCAGATCAAAACGGCCACGCAGGTATATCAGCAAAAACTGATCAAACGGTAAGCGTTGATTACCGCGGCATGACGACAGGAGGGATTTTTGTAATCGGGACAGGGAAGCCCCGGTGACAGGTGGTGCACCAGACCGGTGAGGTGTGGAACAACAGATCGTCGATCTTTTTACCAAAATATTTTTTGTTGAGGCGGATGCTCATGCGGATCATCTCCCTGGCGATGAGCTTCTTGGGATTCTCATCACTGGCAAAATCCACATTGCGCGGTTGTGCGTATTTATCGTACGAATGGCAGTAAATACAGGTTACGCCGAGCTGTTTATCGAATGAACCCATGATGCGCTCGAGATCATCGTGTGTGAGTTTTTTCGACAGCACTTTGAGATTTTTTGGTTTTGGCCCTTCTTCCTCATAAGCCGGAGGACGACTGGCGGCCACCCCGAAACCTAGTAGAATTACGATACCCGATACGACGAACCATTTCTTGTTACAAGGCATAAGATAAAAATAACCAATTCCCCATGTAAAATCGCTGGCATGCATACGATTTGCTGTTGGCAGAATACCCTAAAATACCTATTTTTAGGCTCCCTAGATATCCGGTAGAAAGCTGAATACAACCTGAATACCCTTTAATCCTTTACGGACCTTAAAATTCCTTTGTCGCCATCAACGATTGTTTGCAATTCCATAAACGTGGTCCTGAAATTGCATTGCGCAGGCACAAACCGGCTAATTAATTATGAAGACTTTTTTTACCCTGGGAACAACTATCCTTGCTCTATTGATTTCATGCCAGGCGGTGCTGGCACAGTCGGACGTGCTCACGCAGCACAATGATCTTGGTCGTACGGGCTGGAATGCCAACGAACCGGACCTCACACCTTCTACCGTTTCCAAAAATACCTTTGGGTTATTATTTTCCAGAACAGTTGACGATCAGGTATATGCGCAGCCACTGCTCGCTTCTAACGTAAACGTATCAGGGACGCCCCACAATATTCTATATGTTGCTACCGTCAACAACACGATCTATGCATTTGACGGGGAAAATGGGACCAATACGATCTGGACCAAAAACCTGACCCCGAGCGGTATGGTGCCTCCGATCAATTATTTTATGCATCCACCGCCGTGCGGGGGTGGATATCAGGATTTTAGCGGACAGATGGGGATCGTCGGCACCCCGGTGATCGATAAATCCACGAACACATTGTATGTCGTGTCACGCTATGTAAATGCCGCCGTGATCGATCAGGGCTCCCATTCGGATGCCACGCTCTATACTTCCACCGGATTCTTTCAATTGTTACATGCGCTCGACCTCAGCACGGGTGCCGAAAAATTCGGCGGTCCGGTGAACATCGCTGCCACCTATCCGGGAACAGCACCGGGTAATTCCGGCGGGATCATGACCTTCGATCCCAGACGCGAAAACCAGCGCGCGGGTTTATTATTACTGAACGGTATTGTTTATATCGCCTACGCAGGTCACTGTGACTGGAATAATTACGGGGGCTGGGTACTTGGCTACAGTGCCGCTGACCTGTCTCAGAAGGTCGTCTTTCTTACCACGCCCAATGATGGACGGGGCGGAGTTTGGCAGAGCGGGGCGGGACTTGCCGCTGAATCAAACGGCAATATTTATATCGCCTCCGGTAACAGCGGCGGTGGCGATGCGTCGGTAACGGAAAACAGGGGGGAAAGCCTGATCAGGGTAACGGCGAATACCGGTACGAAAAAACTGGATATCAAAGATTATTTCACCCCGAGCAATTATACAAATCTGAATAACTCCGATTACGATTTCGGATCGCAGATCCTGCTGGTTCCCAATTCCAACCTGATGATCTCGGGAGCAAAAGACGGAAATCTGTATCTGCTTGACCGTACGAGCATGGGCGGGTATAATTCTGCCACCAACAATATTTCCCAGACTGTCTTTATTGGAGCGAATGCGCAAATGCATTCTTCCCTTGCCTATTTTGGGGCATCAACACCCCAGCTTTATCAGTTTTCAGAATATACATCCCTTAAATCATTTCCGATCAATGGCCTTACCATTGGTACCGCAGTAAATGGATCCATTGCAGGCCCGAATGGGGCTGCGGGCGCTTTCATGTCCGTTTCTTCACCTCCAGATGCATCCAGCGGTATTTTATGGGTTACGTATCCAAAACCAGGCTGCAGCGCCAATCAGAATACCTGTCCTGGTATTTTACGCGCCATGGATGCACTGAATGTCAAAACGGAATTATGGAACTCCGATATGAACGCCACGGATGTGGTGGGAAATTATGCAAAGACGTCCTGCCCGACGGTGGCTAACGGTAAAGTATACCTCGCAACTTTCTCAAACAAAATAAATGTATACGGGATCATTGCGGATAATTCCGTGTGTGTGACCAATGTTGCGCTTGGCAAAACAGCCACTTCCAGCGGCGTAAACGGAAGTAATCCCGAATCGCATGCGGTGGATGGCGACCAAAGTACGTTCTGGTCAAGTCCCGGTTCCCAAAACGCGTTTATCACTGTTGATCTCGGTGCCGACTTCGATATCTGCCGCATCGTGCTCAACTGGCAGGATGGTTTTGCAGGAAAGAATTTCATGCTCCAGGTATCGGACGATGCTACGTTCACGACCGGTGTAACGACCGTGAAAACCTTTACCGGCAATACCGTCGATGTTTCTG
>CAZZYD010000011.1:0-27438 GCA_964658175.1 uncultured Puia sp.
AATGTATACTTATAACAACCTGCTGAATACTGATTCTTATCAGTTCTCCGACATCTTCACGTTTTACAAAGGATCGCATGAGATCACGGTCGGAACCCAGGACGTATACAAAAAATATAAGAATGCGTTTGCACCCGGTTATCAGGGTGTATATCAATTTAATTCACTGGATGATTTCTATGCCAGCGCCAGCGGTGGAGCCGCTAATGCAAAAAGTTATTATCTCCAGTATTCCGCCCTGCCCAAAGGCGCCTTTCCTTTCGCCTTTGCCGGATCTACAGAGCTCGGTTTCTTTGCTCAGGATAAATGGAGGGTTAACAGGAATTTCACGTTCACCTATGGGTTGCGCGTGGATATGAGTATTTACAAACAGGATTTTACCGACAATCCGCAATTCGATGCGCTTACCTTTAAAGATGGACAAACCTACAATATCGGTAAGGCACCAAAAACACAACCTATTATCTCACCACGTGTTGGCTTCAACTGGGATGTGAAAGGAGACCGTACGCTCCAGGTACGTGGCGGCGTAGGTATATTCAACGGACCACCGCCTTTTGTATGGATCAGCAACCAGGCTTCCAACAACGGAATCCAGTTCGGTTCATTTACAAACACAAATGTGGCATTCAGTCAGGATCCGAATGCTTATCGTCCTACAGCCGGTGCCGCGAACACTTCATACAGTGTGGCCCTGACCGACCGCAACTTTAAATATCCATCGGTATTGAAAGGCAGTCTGGCATTTGACAAAAAAGTCGGTGACAACTGGATCCTTACGCTGGAAGGAACTTATTCAAAGGACATCAACGCGGTATATTATTCCAATATCAACCTCAACGAAACGAATGCATTCGCCCTGGGCGGTGCGGATGATCGTCTCCGTTACCTCACCGTTCCGAACAGTAATAAATATTATTCCGCGGGTACGAGTCTCGACAACCCGAATATCGGCAACGCGATCCTGATGAAGAATACCAGCAAAGGATATGCTTATACGGCCACGTTCCGGGTGCAGAAATCCTGGCGCCACCTGGATGCGAGTCTGGCTTATACATACAGCGATGTCCGCAACACGGCAGAAGGCGGCAGTACGGCTTCTTCCCTCTGGAGCGGCCGCGGCGTCGGCAACGCAGATCCCAATGCAGCCAACCTGCAATACGGTTCTTTCTATCAGCCACACCGCGTGATCGGCACGGCTTCCTACAAGATTGAATATGCAAAATATTTCGCCACTTCCTTTGGTGTGATATATGAAGCCGCCCCCGCGGGTGTCACTTCCTTTGTATACAATGGCGATCTGAATGGCGATGGCAATACCGGCAACGACCTGATCTATATTCCAAAAACGGCGGCCGATATCAACCTGGTGAAATCCGGTTCCGGCGGACTTGGAACCAATGTGAGCACGGATCCAAGAAGTGGAACGGTTGGAACCGGCGCGGCCACCGACCCGTCTAAATCACAGATCTGGAATCAGCTGAACAATTTTATCCTGCAGGATCACTACCTGAGCAAACACCGCGGAGAAATCGCCAAAGCCAACGGCGTGGTGATGCCTTTCTTTAAACAAATGGACCTGAACATTACGGAAGATATCTCGATAAAGACCGGCGCCAGCATGCGCCACACGTTGAGACTGTCGATGGACCTGCTCAATGTCGGCAACTTCCTGAACCGCAACTGGGGTCTCCGCAAAGTGGCCAACCTGACCAATTTCCTGAAGTATGAAGGATTGGGCGCAGACGGAAAAACACCAAGTTTTTCCTTTACCTACCTCGATCCCACCAACCAGGTGCCACTTACGCAAACCTATACCAACAATACCAGCATCAATGCCGCCACCGGAGCTTCCTCCCGCTGGCAGATGCAGTTTGGTATCAGATACCTGTTCAATTAATTAAAAGTACCAACAGCATGAGAAAACCCTGTCTTTACAAAGACGGGGTTTTTTTTTAGGATGTCAGCCACCAGTCCAGAAAGCTCGGAAATGCTTTTTCCCAGGTGGCCACATCATGACGTCCCCCTTCGATCTCGAGGTAGCTGATGTCACGCGCGGGATCATACCCTTTTTCGATCAGGGCAGCGATCATGTCGCGGGTGTCGTCGATGGAATCGATCACGCCATTGTGGTTGCGGTCGGCGGTTTCATCCAGCGTGCCGCATTCGAAAAAAAAGCGAAGTCCCGGCTGATAGGCGCTGCTGTCAATCACCTGGTGCAGGATCCGGTGACGTTTATCGTCGTAAGCCGGATCATTGGTATCCAGGCTCCGCCACCACAGCGAGCCGGAAAAAACGCCCACCCGGCTGAAGAGGGCCGGCTGGCTCCAAACGATATCGAGTGCGCTTAATCCTCCGAGTGAAAATCCGGCAAATGCCTGTGCCGCCACCGGTCTCCCGCCGAGTTGACGGTAAATGGCAGGCAACAATTCTTCCAGTACAAAACAGCCGTATGCTTTGGCGAGCCGGCCACGCCCGAGATAATCGGGTGACCGTGCCGTGCCATATTCCAGTTTGCGTTGCAGGCCGGCGTGGATGCCGACGGCCAGCAGGGGTTTGTCCGGCGCCGTGCGACCCGCCGCCAGCAGCATGCCCCGAAAATCCATCTTCAGCAGGTCCTGGCCATCGTTGACGAGCAGCAGATAAACAGGTGTTTGCAGGGGCGCCGGTGGCAGATACAGGTCCACGATCACCGGCCGGTCCAGGTGTTCCGAACGGACCTGCATGGTGAACTGACTGAACATCTCCGTTTGTACGGTATCCATTCTTTCAAAAATAGGGAAGAATCCGCAGAGCCAATAGCCGATTTGTTTTTGTGTCATTTTAAAAATAAATTGTGTGTACGATGGATTTATCTGAATCTTACCACAAGTGGCATTCCCCCTCCCTCGACCGGGATATGGAGATGCTCGTTTTCGGCTATGGCGGACAACCGGTGATTCTTTTCCCGACTTCCAAAGGCGCTTATTATCAGAACAAAGACCAGGGACTGATCGAATCGGTACGCTGGTTCGTTGAAAACGGAAAAATAAAAATTTACTGCCCCGACAGCATCGATGCCCTGAGCTGGTATAACAAATCGGTAGACACGGCCACCAAAGCGCATAACCATGCCTGCTATGACCGCATGCTCCTCACCGAACTCATTCCCTGGGCGCAACATGAAACAGGGTATGAACGCGTGGCGATGGCCGGCTGCAGCTTCGGCGGCTACCATGCCGTCAACGCAGCCTTCCGGCATCCGGAATGGGTGAGCTATTGCTTTTCGATGAGCGGCGCTTTCGATATGAACCAATTCACCGATGGTCAATACAACGACGACGTATACTTTAATAACCCGGTTGATTTTATCCCCGGCGACAACAATCCCAATATCTGGAGAATGGGCGTGGTACTCGGTACCGGCGAACACGATATCTGCCGGGGCGATAACGAACGGCTCGGCTGCATCCTGGACCAGAAACATGTGAAGCACTGGCTGGATATCCGGCCCGGGGCCGTACATGACTGGCCGGTATGGCGCGAACAGTTTCCCCAGTACATCTCCATGATGCATTCCTAAGCTGTTACTCTCAATCCTAAATTAAAAAGCATGAAAAAAATAGGTATCCTGTTTGGTAAGGAAAGAAGTTTCCCCATGGCTTTCATCGAAGCCGTCAATGCAAAGAACATCACCGGCATCCGGGCGGAAGCCGTTTGCATCGACAAGGTAATGCAGGGGGAAGCGAGCGGCTATCATGTAATCGTTGACCGCATCTCGCAGGATGTGCCTTTCTACCGCGCCTTCCTGAAAAATGCGGCCATCTGTGGCACCGCCGTCATCAACAATCCCTTCTGGTGGAGCGCCGATGAGAAATTTTTCAACAATTGCCTGGCCGTCAAAATCGGCGTGCCGGTACCCAAAACGGTGATCCTTCCATCCCGCGATTTGCCAGAAGACACTTCGGACCAGTCTTTTTCGAACCTTTCCTATCCGCTGGACTGGCAGGCCATTTTTGAATACACCGGATTTCCCGCCTACATGAAACCCTTTGCCGGCGGCGGCTGGAAAAATGTTTACCGCGTGGAAAACGAACAGGATTTTTATCAGAAGCACAGCGAAACCGGCAGGCTTGTGATGCTCCTGCAGGAAGAGATCGTGTTTGAAGAATATTACCGCTGCTATTGCATCGGAGGAAAATACGTGCGCATCATGTCATACGAACCACGCAATCCGCATCACCTGCGCTATGCCTGCGATTTCAAACCGTCTCCGGAAAAAGTCCGGCAGATGGAAACCATCGTGCTGCGCATCAATGAATACCTGGGTTACGATTTCAATACAGTGGAACTCGCCTTTCGCGGCGGCATTCCCTATGCCATCGATTTCTGCAATCCGGCACCAGACGCGGAACAGGGAAGCGTCGGAGAAGAAAATTTCAAATGGGTGGTCGAAACAGCCGCCGTCTATGCGATTGAACGCGCGGCCGAAGTAAAGGAAGGACTAGACAACCTCACCTGGGGTGCCTATATCAGAAAGAGTACAGAGGGAAAAACATTAATGAGCTGAACGCCGGATAATTTTTTAGCATGATCAATTACAAATCGTTTACGCTGGGCATCGAAGAGGAATATATGGTGCTCGACCCCGAGACCCGCGAACTGAAAAGTCACGAACAGAAGATCGTGATCGAGGGGCAAAAAGTGATCCGCGATAAGGTGAAAGCAGAAATGCACCAGGCCGTGGTGGAAGTAGGCACGGATATCTGCGCGGATATCGAAGAAGCCCAGAAAGATGTGTCGACCCTGCGCCGCACGATCGCACAGATTGCGGGCGACCTGGGACTGGCCATGGGCGCCGCAGGAACCCATCCCTTCAGCCATTGGGAAAGCCAGCTGATCACCGATCATGTACGGTATAACGAAATCGTCAACGAACTGCAGGAAGCCGCGCGCAGCAACCTCATTTTTGGTCTCCACGTGCATGTAGGTATGGAAAGCCGCGAGATGGCCAATCACATCGCCAATTCAACCCGGTATTTTCTGCCGCATATTTACGCGCTCAGCACAAATTCTCCTTTCTGGGAAGGAAGGACCACAGGGTACAAATCTTTCCGCACCAAAGTGTTTGATAAATTTCCGCGCACGGGTATTCCGGAATTTTTCGAGAGCATCGAAGCCTATGAAAATTATGTGAAGCTGCTTGTGAAGACCAACTGCATCGACAATGCAAAAAAAATATGGTGGGACCTCCGCGTGCATCCTTTTTTCAATACGGTTGAATTCCGTATTTGCGACGTTACGCTCACGGTGGAGGAAACCATCTGCATCGCGGCCTTGTTCCAGGCGATCTGCGCCAAGATCTACAAACTCAAAAGCCAGAACCTGAACTTCATCATCTACCAGCGCGCGCTGATCAATGAAAACAAATGGCGCGCGAGCCGTTACGGCATCGATGGCAGTCTGATCGATTTCGGAAAGGAACAGGAAATCAACACACGGGTGCTGATCTATGAACTGCTCGATTTCGTGGATGATGTGCTCGATCCGCTCGGAAGCCGCCACGCGGTGAGCATTATTCCGAAATTGTTTGAATCCGGTACCGGCGCTGACCGGCAGTTAAAAGTTTTTGAAGAAACGAAAAGTCTGGTCAGCGTCGTGGATTATATCCGCAGTCAGTATCTGTATGGTATCTGATCCGGTCAAACCCTGATCACCAAGGCGCTGGCGCCACCGCCGCCGTTGCAGATACCAGCTGCTCCGTATTGCGCTTTGTTTTGTTTCAACACCTGAATCAGCGTAACGATGATGCGGGCGCCGCTACACCCGAGCGGATGACCGATCGCCACCGCGCCGCCGTTCACATTCACCCTGGAAGGATCGAGTTTCATGCGCCGGCTGTTTTCAATTCCTACCACGGCAAATGCTTCATTGAGTTCCCAATACCCGATCTGGTCCATGCTGAGCCCAGCTTTCGACACGGCGGCAGGTACCGCCAGCGATGGTGAAGTGGTGAACCATTCCGGCGCCTGTTCCGCATCGGCATACGATAATATTTCCGCCAGCGGCTGCAATCCAAGCGCTTTCATTTTTGTTTCACTTACCAGGATCAATGCCGCCGCACCATCGTTCATGCTGCTCGCATTGGCGGGGGTGACGGTTCCATCTTTCTGAAACACAGGTTTCAGCGTGGGAATCTTATCATATTTCACCGTAAAAGGATCTTCGTCTTTTTCGATCAGGATCGTCTCGCCTTTTTTCCTGATGTTCAGCGGAACGACTTCTTCAGCAAAACGCCCTTCACTCCAGGCCGCCTGCGCGCGCTGGTAACTCTGTACCGCAAAAGCATCCTGCGCTTCGCGCGAAACACCACACACGGAAGCACAAAGTTCCGCGGCATTGCCCATCGCTTTGCCATCATACACATCGGTGAGACCGTCTTTGGCCAGGCCGTCGATCATCATCGTATTCCCGTATTTATTTCCCCACCGCATCTGATCTGCGTAAAAGGGCACATTGCTCATGCTTTCCATGCCGCCGGCCACCACAACCTGTGCGTCACCCAACCGAATGCTTTGCGCGGCCAGGGCGATGGCTTTCATGCCACTGGCGCAAACTTTATTTACCGTCGTACAGTTCACCGTATCCGGCAATCCGGCAAATTTCGATGCCTGTCGCGCCGGCGCCTGACCCAGGTTTGCCTGGAGCACACAGCCCATGATGACGTCATTGACTTCTGCGGGCGCGATACCGACCCTTTCGATGGCAGCGCGGATGGCATGCGCACCCAGTTGCGTAGCGGAAAAATCTTTCAGCATGCCACCGAAAGCGCCGATGGGCGTACGTACGGCAGCGACAATAAAAACCCTTTCCTGCATGATATATAAAATTTGTGTTGCTAGCTTCTTCTGTCATCCGCACTCGGTCCATACATGCCCGGCACCGATTCGCCGGTAAGGCGCAGATACACCGATAATTGTCCGCGATGATGAATGATATGGCTCAGATAATATTTTCTGAAAGCGAGGTATCGCGTTCCCTCATAAATGATCAGGTCGCCGCGACGTAATCGCCAGTTGGCCAGCAAATTTTCTTCGTTGGTGTTCTGCAACAGGATCATTCCCTCTTGTGTTTTTGCATCGAAAGCAGCCAGCAGGCTGGCCTGGTCCGTCGCCAGAAAACGTTCCGGCTGAAAAACCAGAAAATCAAGTTCCGGAAGTTCGAGAATCGGATGAAACCAAAGGGGCAATTCGGCGATATGCGAGGCCAGGCGCTGGATGCTCATGGATTTTTCATGCGGCTTCCAGGCCGGTTCATGTAAAGGCACCCGTTCAAGCATTTTGCGGGTCATGGCTGTTTCTCCGGCAAGCTCTTCCAGCAATAGATCTTTTATCTGCATAGCAATCGAATGGCAGGCAAGATAATCAAATTCGCGCGGCCGTTCAGGAGCGCGGATTCGGCTGTGACCGCCGGGCTTGAGGCGGATGCGGCTGTTCCGGTCTTTGCTGTTGCGGCTGCAGGTGTGGCTCTGCCGGTCGTGGCGGGAGTTGCTGATGCTGCAAAGGTTTTGACTGTGGACGGGGCGGATGCGGCTGAATGGAACGGCTCATGGGCTGGGCCGCGGTGCGGGGATCGACAGGTCCGTTTCCGGGCGACGCCTGTTCATTCGGACGGGTCGCTGAACGACGTGCTGGCATATGGCCCGGCGTGGATGGATGATTCATAACCAAAAATTTTTTTATTGGCGACGCGATCATGCCTGGCAAGCAATGGCAGACTGAACTCATCTACCCGGATAGGGCAATAAATATGCCGTCCGGGTAAATTAATTTTCACTTTGTCCTGTTTCGATTAAATTTAATCTTTCATTAATCTTTCGCCACTTTTCAACCACACGTATCCACATGGGAGAACTTCAGATCAAGAAACAGCCGAAGAAATATGATGCAGTTATTGTGGGATCGGGTGCAGGTGGCGGCATGGCCGCATATACACTGGCCAATGCGGGACTCAAAGTATGCCTCCTGGAAGCAGGGCCCATGTTCGATCCGAAAAAAGATTCCAACCAGCTGAAAAATCCCTGGGAATCACCGCGGCGCGGTGCAAGCACGAAGTTTCGTCCCTTCGGAGATTTTGACGGCTGCTACTGGGGATGGGAGATAGATGGCGAACCGTATACGAACAAAGGGGATTCCAAATGGGAATGGTGGCGCGCCCGCATGCTCGGCGGACGAACCAATCACTGGGGCCGAATTTCCCTTCGCTTCGGACCAAAAGACTTTAAAAGAAAAAGCATCGACGGCCTGGGCGACGACTGGCCGATCGGATACGATGACGTAAAACCATTTTACGATAAGATCGACCGCATGCTCGGCGTCTTCGGCACCAACGAAGGATTGCCGAATGATCCGGATGGCATTTTCCTGCCGCCTCCCAAACCGCGGCTGCACGAACTGTTCATCAAGAAAGCCGCGACCGGCATCGGCATTCCGGTGATCCCGTCCCGCCTGTCGATCCTGACCAAACAAATCAACAAAGAAAGAGGCGCCTGTTTCTATTGCGCCCAGTGCGGACGCAGCTGCAAAGTCTACGGCGATTTTTCCGCCTCTTCCTGTCTGGTGATCCCGGCCCTCAAGACCGGCAACGTAGATCTCGTCACCAATGCCATGGCCCGCGAAGTGCTGACAGGCAAGGACGGACTGGCTACCGGCGTTTCCTATATCAACAAGGAAGACATGCAGGAATACCAGGTGAGCGGAAGAGTGGTGATCCTCGGCGCCAGCGCCTGTGAGAGCGCCCGCCTGCTGCTCAATTCGAAATCAGACCGCCATCCCAACGGACTTGCCAACAGCAGCGACGTGGTGGGTAAATATCTGCACGATTCCACCGGCGCCGACATGGGGGGAATTATCCCCGCACTGTTCGACAGAAAACGGTACAATGAAGACGGCGTGGGCGGCATGCATATCTACACACCCTGGTGGCTCGACAATAAAAAACTGGATTTCCCGCGCGGCTATCACATCGAATACGGCGGCGGCTTCGGCATGCCCGTGTATGGTTTTAACTGGGATATCCAGAACCTCAATGGCAGATATGCGGTCCGTGGCAAACAAAAGGAAGAAGGTGGCTACGGCGCTTCGCTGAAAGAAGACTACCGGTATTTTTCCGGTGCGCACGTCGGCATGGCCGGTCGTGGCGAAGCGGTTGCACGCCGGGACAATCTCTGCGAGATCGACCCTTCGGTCGTTGACAAATACGGGATCCCCGTGTTGCGCTTCGACACACACTACACGGATTATGAAATCAACCAGGCGAAACATATGAAGGAAACCTTTTCGGAGATCCTGCACAATATGGGCGCGGTGACCACCTGGGGTGGCGACGATGGCAAGCACAACAACTACGGCCTGCACAATCCCGGAAACATCATTCATGAAGCCGGCACGGTGCGGATGGGCAATGATCCGAAAACGGCGCCGCTCAACAGTTTCAGCCAGGCCCACGATGCGAAAAATGTTTTCTGTGTGGATGGCGGACCCTTCGTGTCGCAGGCCGATAAAAATATCACATGGACGATCCTGGCGCTTTCCATGCGCACCTCGGAGTATATCGTGGATCAGTTAAAGAAACAAAATATCTAACCAACCAGGCAAACGTATATGGACAGACGTAAATCGATCAAGGCGCTCATCGTTGGCAGTGTTTCTGCCGGGGTGATCGTGGAAGCTTGTAAAACGGATGAGAAAAAAGCAGTCGCTGCCGCCACGGATACCCCGTCGGCGCCCGGACTTACCATCAACCGGATGGCGGAAGAAGCCGCGCATGAGAAAGCGGTGATGGGAGAAACTTTTTTCAGTCCGGAAGAAATGGCCACCATTACGATCCTGGGAGATATCATCATTCCCAAAGACGATATCTCGGGCAGCGCGTCCGACGCAAAAGTGCCCGCGTTCATTGAATTTATCGTAAAGGATATGCCCCAGCACCAGGTACCGATGCGCGGCGGCCTTCGCTGGCTCGACGTGCAGTGCCTGAATCGTTTTGAACATCCGTTCAAGGACTGTTCAACGAAGCAGCAAATGGAAATGGTGGATGAAATCGCGTGGCCGAAAAAGGCCAAGCCGGCCATGGCGCAGGGTGTTGCTTTCTTTAACCTGATGCGCAACCTGACAGCCACCGGATTTTATACTTCGGAGATCGGCGTAAAAGATGTCGGTTATATGGGCAATGTACCCAACCAGTGGAATGGCGTACCCGCGGATGTACTGAAGCAGTACAACATGGCCTATACCGAAAAAGAATTGAAAGAATGCGTCAGCTTTGACGTAAGCTGATCGCCTCTTTAATTTTCGATCGGATTGAGGTAATACCCTTCTTCGCTCAGCACAAATGTGTTGGGGACAAAAGACAATAAAGATTGTTTGATCATGGATGCTGCCTCGCGGAGGTAGCTGGGCCCGATTTCCGGGGTCCTGACGGCGAACTGCCAACTCTGAATCTTCAAAAAGGCAACTTTACTTTCCTGAACTACCTGGTTATCCATTTGGCGGAATTTCTCAGCCAGGCGGTCCTGCTGATTGTCAGTGTGCGGGTGCATAGGGATCGATTTGGGTTTTCAAAGGATTGAACAGGGGTAGAACGCGGCACGACCGAAAGTTATTGTTTATCCGCACCTACTTTCGACGGGTGATCAGGGCTGCCAGCTTTAGCGCTGCATACGCATTTACGATGCCGCCTGAGCGGGACAGGGAGTCGAAGGACACGCGGTTGCCACGGAAACCCGTTCTCACCGTAAGCCCGGGAAAACGGGCCGCAGAACGCAGGAGAACGTCCTTCAGCTGCAGGCTGCTGAGGGTGGGATAATACGATAAGACGAGGGCGGCGATACCGGTAACCACCGGTGTGGCGAAACTGGTGCCGCTATAGGCTTTGTATCTGTTATCCGGCATCGTGGAATAGATGGCCACGCCCGGTGCAAAAATATCCACGCGTTTGCTGCTGAAATTGGTAATGCGCGACAGGATCATGCTGTCGGGCCCGCCAGCGCTCGCTGCGACCGTAATGAAATTTTCCGCAAGCTCACCGGAAGCCTGCATCCGGTTGTTCGGATAGGCATCCATGCTATCTAGGTCGGATTTGTTATTGCCCGCCGCGTGAATCAGCAGCACATCCTTGGCCGCCGCATAGCGGATCGCCTCATCCACCCAGTTCTTGCCGGGAGACAACGGCTTCTCAAAACTCATGTTGATGATCCGCGCGCCATTGTCCACCGCGTAACGGATTGCCATCGCAATGTCTTTATCCCGTTCGTCGCCGCCATTGGGCACCGCGCGCAGCATCATGATCTGCACATCCCCGCAGATGCCATCCATACCGATGCCGTTGTTGCGGCGCGCAGCAATGATTCCGCTGATATGCGTACCGTGATGTGTATTGCCTGCGGCGATATTATTATTCCCGTAAGGATAGCCGGTGATTAGCTCCGGCGAATCGCGCACCACGTTTTGCCGCAATGCTTCGGGATCCTCCCGGTAAGCCGCCAGCATCGACCGGATGCTCTCCAGGTAATGACTCACTTCATCGATATAATCCTCCAGCGTACGCGAGGGATCGATGCCGTACTTGGCAAAATAATACAATGCGCGCTGCCGTGCCGCACTGTCCACGCTTCGCTGCGGGTGAAAAGTTTTGATGTCGCGGCCCAGCAAATTATTTTTTTGGATGGCCGACTGGAGGATGCTGTCGTCGCGGTGCATCTGGAGCTGCAGCGGGGCGAGGCGAAGAAGATTGCGGACTGCATCCAGGGAATCTTCCAGGAACATGCGGATGACTTTGCTCCTGTATGCGGCGGCGGAATCATGCCGCAGCGAATCCGTACCGCTGCCGTTTTTTCGGAGGCGGTAATATTCGCGGTAAATTTCGTAGGATTCGGTTTCGATATTTTTTCCATCGCTCCCGCCCAGGAAATTCCAGCCATGGATATCATCCACATAGCCGTTGTGGTCGTCGTCGATGCCGTTTCCGGGAATCTCCCGCGGATTGGTCCACCACACGCCCTGCAGGTCTTCCTGCGTGGTGTCGGCGCCGGTATCGATCACGGCCACGATGATCCGGTGCGATTTTTTTCCTTTGAGCAACTGCGCGTAAGCGCGTTCCACACTGGCGCCGTAAATACTGTCCTGTGACAGATCTTTCAACTGCCAGCCGACTTCGGCATATTTTTCTGTCTGGGAGAAAAGTTTGGGGATGGCAAAAAACGAAAGCAATGCAACCGCGGCCACCATGCTTATCTTCCTGCTGATTAAATATCGTTGTTCACCCTGCATGTAAAGAAGCAGGCAATATATCCAAATATCCAGATATTCCGGCTGCGGACTTATTTGCCGCCGAAAACCTTTTTCAGGATATCGGTGACCTGGGCGGCAGGATCCTTCCGGATCTTCATTTCTTCGATCGCAACATAATAAAAGATACCATCCATCGCCTTCTGGGTTACATATGAACTCAGGTCGGGATCCACTTTTTTAAAAGTGGTGGGCAGCTTGTTGTAGGTCTCAAAAATATCTTTCCAGTATTTCGTAGCGCCTGTTTTGGTGAGCGAGGTATCGATCACCGGCCTGAAAGCCGTCGTAAGCTGTGGCGTGGTTGATTTTTTGAGATAGGAAGTAGCGGCCGTATCCGGTCCGCGTAAAATACCAAGTCCATCAGTCACTGTCATGTTTTTGACCGCGGTAACGAAAATGGGACCGGCGGATTTCGCGGCATCTTCCGCCGCACGGTTTACGCTGAGGATCGCGTCATCCACCATTTTTCCCATGCCGAGGCTCCGCAGTGTTTTCTCCACTTTCTGGGCCTGCTCCGGCAGCAGGATCTTTACGGCGGCATCTTTAAAAAACCCATCCGCGGCAGATAGTTGTGAGGCGCTTTTCTGGGCACCGATCGTCAGGGCGTCTTTTAGTCCGTGCACAATATCATCCGAACTGAGAGAAGACCCTTTGCCGCCCGAGACTGTTTTTTTCAGTGAATTAAACAGGCCACCGGCAGTTTGCGCAGAGGCGTAAAAGCCGGAAAGGACGAACAACAGGATGTACAGGTTTTTCATTTGACTGATTTTACAAAAGATAAACGACCGCAGGGAAAAACTTATTTCACGCATGAGGCGGAATGGCTAAAAGTATTCACAAAAATTAAAAGGAAATGTTAAGGAATGGGAATTACTTTTGCCACAACAAAATCAATGCAATGCGTAGCATATCAATCCTTCTGGCAGGAATTCTCGGCTGCCTGACATTATCGGCGCAGGTGAAAAAGAAACCGGTGAAAGCAGTCGCGGCTGCACCTGCTTTAAAGACGACCTCGGATTCGCTCAGTTATTCCATCGGGTTGATGGTGGCGAATTTTTACAAGCAGCAGGGCATCAGCGACATCAATACCGCGGCGGTATCACGGGCCATCAACGACGAAATGAAAAATGGCAAGCCCCAGCTCAGTGAACAGGAAGCCAATGCCTGTCTCATGGCGTACGTACAAAAAAAGAAAACGGAAAAATCTGCGTCCAACCGCAAAGCGGGCGAAGCTTTTCTGTCGGCCAACAAGTCGCAGCCAGGCGTCGTCACGACCGCCTCCGGCCTTCAGTACATCGTGCTGCAGCAGGGCACGGGCGCAAAGCCATTGCCGACAGACAAAGTGAAATGCAATTACGAAGGCAAGCTGATCGACGGCACCATTTTCGACAGTTCCATCAAACAGGGGCAACCCATCGAATTTGCCGTCAACGGCGTGATTCCGGGCTGGACGGAAGCGTTGCAGCTGATGCCGGCCGGCAGCAAGTGGCGGCTTTTTATTCCCGCCGATCTGGCCTATGGCGACAACTCGCCCGGTCCGTCCATTAAACCGGGCTCCACATTGATATTTGAAGTGGAGTTACTGGAAGTGGAGAAGTGATTTAATTCGATTTTCAATTTCACGCCAAGACGCAAGGGAGCGCAAAGGCGCAAAGAGTTAGAATAATCGAAAAGGCGCAAAAATTATTTTTTTGCGCCTTTCTCATTTATATCAATTGCTCTTTGCTCCTTTGCGTCTTTGCGTGAAAAAAATGCGTGAAACAAGCGGAGAATTGCTAACTATACATCTTCACATAATACTCATCCGCCATTCTCCCCGAATCAAATTTCACCTGCACATCGCGCATGCCGTTCTTGATGATCTGGCGCCAGGTATCTTTCTGTTCGTAGTAGACGGGAAGGATTTGTTTCTGCAGAATATCGTAGAGCTGATCAAGATCATAATCGTCCTGCTGCTGCGTACTCATATTGGCATAGTCGGCTTTGGCGATCACGAAACCATTGTTTCCGTGGTGGATAAATTCCGGGATCCAGCCGTCATCGGTGGAGAAATTGACGGCACCATTCATCGCAGCCGTCATCCCGCTGGTGCCGGACGCTTCGCGCGGCACGCGCGGATTATTGAGCCATACGTCCGCACCCTGCTTCAGTCTTTTTGACAAGCCCAGTTCATATCCGGTGAGTACGGCGACGTTCGGATAATTTTTACTCAAGGATACCAGCGAATTGAATTCATCGATCGCCGGATAATCCATCGGGTAAGGTTTGCCCGCCCAGATCATCTGTACAGGATATTTGGTGCTGCTGGTAAGGTCGTTGAACCGTTTCACATCCCGTGCGATCATGTTGGCGCGTTTGTATCCTGCAAAACGCCGGGCCCAGACAATGGTGAACACATCCGGATTCAGGACCCGGCCTGTCTGATCGCTTACAATTTCAAAGGCGCGTTTTTTCAGGTAGCGTTTGCGGTCATCGAACCAGAAATCGTCTTTGGCCTCCATTTTCTGGTAAAGCTGCTTATCGGCCCAGTAACGGTAGTTCTGTGCGTTGGTGATGGAAATGATCGGACAAATTCCCGAATATTTACTCCACATGGCACGCGACACTTCGCCATGCAGCTGGGAAACCCCGTTGGCGATATGCGCAAAGCGGAGTGCGATCAGCGAATGGTTTACGGCATCGTCTGTGGTCTGCGTGAGCGCACGGGCTTCATCCACCGACAGTCCGTTAAAATAACCCATCTTCTGACAGAGATAGATATCGTGTTTTTCATTGCCTGCCTCTTCCGGCGTATGCGTCGTGAAAACCAGGCGTTTTTTTACTTCGGCGATGTTGCGGTTGAATTTCTGGTAGAGATAAAAAGAAGCGCTGATACCATGTGCTTCGTTGAGGTGATATATTTCTGGATTAAAGTTCAGGGCATCTACAAGTTTGGCGCCCCCGATCCCCAGCAGGATAAACTGCGCGATCTTGGTCGCGGTGTTGGCATCGTACAGCCGGTGGCTGATCGTCTGCGAAACATAATCGTTCTCCGGCAGATCGGTACTGAGGAGGAACAGCGGCGCGCCGTTAAAGGTCTCCGGTTTCAGATACCAGGCTTTTACCCATACCGGATGGTCATGGATGGAAATCGTAAATTTTATACCGGTATCTACCAGAAAAGGATATTGTTTTTCGATCCAGGTTACCTGGAGTGACTGATCCTGGTTTCGGGCCTGATCATAATATCCCTGTTTCCAGAGGATGCCGATAAAGATCATATTCTGCTTGAGGTCGTTGGCGCTGCGTACATGGGATCCGGAGAGAAAGCCAAGACCGCCGCTGTAAATTTTGAGTGGCTGATGAACCGCATATTCCATCGAAAAATAAGCGACTCTCTTTGCGTAACGGGCGTCTGTGGGATAAGGAACGGTGAAATTGCTGAAATCCATAAATTGAAATTTGGTAAACGGCCGGGGTTTTATTTTATTTTATGATGAACCGGTTTGCTGTTACCCGGCCTGGGTTTTATTTCTTTTTTCGTGTACGAACCGTCAAAGTAGCATTTGATATCGCGGTGGCTGCCGCAGCCCTCAAGTTCTTTCATGGCTACTTTGCTGCCGGTAAAGGTAAACAGGATCGAACAGGGATCGCCGTTGGCGCTGTAACGGGCCGTATTCGGGGATACAAGCTTCGCCTCGCCCTTCAGTTCCCCCTTGCAGGCGCCGTCGTCTTTTTCAAAATGAACAAAGAACAGCAGCGCATTGGCGCTTCGGCTATCCCTGAACGAGATGAAATTGCGTTTGTCTTCCAGGTAGTCGCCCGTAAATTTGTGTTTATGGCTGAGCGTATCGATCGGATTCAGTACGCTGGCGACCCGCGGCTTTTCTTCATTGGATTCCATCATGATCAGCGTAAACGCACCGGCTTCATTGAAAACATACACCGATTTTTTGTAGAACGAGCGGCCCAGGTCGTCGCGGCGCTGACGGTTCACCGTTATCGTATATTTCGGATCCACCGAAGCCGTCCATACATACACCGCATCGTCATCCCTGAGCAGTAGTGGCATCGCCGCCGCAAAACTATCCTCCTTGTCAAACGTTATGATGTAGAGGGCTTTTTTCCCCGGCATGGAGGCTTTGAGAAAAAGGTAGGTCTCTGCTTTTTTTACAACCACCCGGCCGGCTGCCAGGCATTTCGGTTTTGATCCGGGGCCAAAGAACCGGCTGAAAACGGAATCGGGCACAAAGCGCCGGACGGTTTGAAAAGACAACGCTGAATCATGCGCCTTTTTCGGCAGGGAGCTGTCGCCAAACTGAAGCGGAAGTTTCACGACCGGAAACATGGCCTTGAACGCCGTGACCGTAATTTCATCTTTCTCGTCGGCGCCGGATTTCGCATGATGCTTACAGGAATACATGGCCGTTAACCCGAGCAATAAAAAAAACAGCTTCCAATGCACCATGCGAGACCCTTGTTTGAACGTCAAATGTAAAGATTCGCGGATAACCGGCGAATCGTAATATTTAAAATCATATTCAGAACATATTTTAGATTTGTTGTGCATGAAACAGGAGCAATCCCATGATTTTTCGCTTAGTGACGTACATGGTTCGGTTGAAATCAGCAGCAGCGGCTCCCGTTTAAAACGGCTTTTCGCATTTTTCGGACCCGCCTACCTCGTCAGCGTGGGCTATATGGACCCGGGAAACTGGGCCACGGACATCGCCGGAGGGAGCAAATTCGGTTATTCCCTGCTGTGGGTGCTGCTCATGAGTAATTTTATGGCCCTGCTGCTGCAAAGCTTTGCAGCCAGGCTGGGCATCGTGCGCGGGCGCGACCTGGCGCAGGCCAACCGTGAGGCCTATCCGAAACTCGTCAATTTCTGTTTGTATATCCTCGCCGAGATCGCCATCACCGCCTGCGACCTGGCAGAAGTGCTGGGCATGGCCATCGGCCTCCAGCTGCTCACCGGCCTTCCGCTGATCTGGGGGGTCTGCCTTACAGCGCTGGATACCTTCCTGCTCCTCTTCCTGCAAAAACTGGGCATGCGGAAAATGGAAGCTTTCATCATCACCCTGATCGGTATCGTGAGTATTTCTTTTCTGATGGAAATCGTGATGGCCAAACCGCAGCTTGGCGACATCGCCAGGGGATTTGTGCCCATCCTCCAAAACAGGGAGGCGCTTTATATCGCCATCGGCATCATCGGCGCCACCGTGATGCCCCACAATCTGTACCTCCATTCGGCGCTGGTGCAAACGCGCAAGATCCAGCGGACAGATGAAAATATCCGGCGCTCGCTGAAACTGAACTTCTGGGACAGCACCATCGCGCTCAACCTGGCTTTTTTTGTCAACGCGGCCATATTGATCCTCGCTGCCACGGTATTCTTTCAGCATGGAAAAACCGGTGTGGCTTCCATCCGCGAAGCCCACCAATTGCTGCCCCAGCAACTTGGCACCACCTGGTCATCCAGACTTTTTGCCATTGCACTCATCGCCGCGGGCCAGAGCTCCACGATCACCGGCACGCTGGCCGGTCAGATCATCATGGAAGGCCATCTGCGCCTGCGCATCAACCCGCTGCTCCGCCGGGTCATCACCCGGATGCTCGCCATCGTGCCGGCCATCCTCGTTATCTCTCTGTCAGGAGAAAATCAGGTGGACCAGCTGCTCGTTTTCAGCCAGGTGATCCTGAGTCTCCAGCTGGGCTTCGCCGTGGTGCCGCTGATTCATTTTGTGAGCAGTAAAAAAGACATGGGCAATTTCTCCATCAGTTTGGTCACCCGCTTTTTCGGCTGGGGTATCGCGGCGCTGCTGATCTATCTGAACATGAAACTGGTGATCGAGGAAACCGCCGTGTTTTATGCAACGCCGGGAAATATTGGCTGGAAATTGCTGCTCACCGCAGCCGCATTGGGCGCCATCACTTTGCTTGCGTACGTATTCATCCATCCCTGGCTGCAGCGGAATTCGGAAAGAAAGGAATCGCTGGTGCATGCCACCGCTACCACCCTGTTGCCCCCGCTGGAAATTCCGCATTTCCGGAAAATTGCGATTGCCCTCGACTTCAGCAAAAAAGATCCGAAACTTCTGTCGTATGCAGTGGGTCAGGGGGGCAGCGACTGCCATTTTATTCTGATCCATGTGGTGGAAAGCGCCTCTGCGCGGATCCTTGGAAATTACAGCGATGATTACGAAACGCGCAACGACGAAGAGCGCCTCAACCTGTACAAGGCAAATCTTGAAAACGGCGGATACCAGGCCGTTGCCCGGCTTGGGTACAAAAACCGGAGCGCCGAAATC
The DNA here is from genome assembly GCA_964658175.1 of uncultured Puia sp. Classification (GTDB taxonomy): domain Bacteria; phylum Bacteroidota; class Bacteroidia; order Chitinophagales; family Chitinophagaceae; genus Puia. The sequence continues at coordinate 18,617 of CAZZYD010000011.1, forward strand.
GTGCGCATCGTCAACGAAGAGAAAGCAGACATGCTGGTGGTCGGCGCGCACGGACATACGGGACTCAAGGATTTTATCTTCGGCGAAACGGTCAATACCGTTCGGCACGAATTAAAGATTCCCGTGCTGATCGTGAGTCTGTGAACTTATCCTGAATGCTTGATCAGGTGCTTCAGCCGGCTGAACGTCTCCGGTTTCATGTTCAGAAAAGAAGCGAGAATTTTCTGCGGCACCCGTTGCAGCAGATCCGAATTTTCCTTTACATATTTCAGAAAGCGTTCCTGCGATGTCATCCGCACGCGTTCGTATTCGAACATTTCCCAGTTGAGAAACTGCTGGGTGGCGATCAGCCTCCCGAGCCGTTCCCATTTCGGTCCGAGCTTATACAGTTTTTCGAGACTATCGTAGGTAAGGGAAATAAATTCGGTGGCCTCCAGCGTATCTACCGAATACATTGAAGGCCTTCCGGATACAAAGGAATCGTAACAATTGATCAGTGTGCCTTCTTTGGCAATCTGCGCCGCATGCTCTTCCCCGCGTTTCAGAAAAAACTTTCTCGCCAGTCCGCTGACCACATAATTCAGGTATCCCTCTCTCTCTCCTTCCCGAATGACAAATTGTTTTTTTTCAAATTTCCGGATCTCGATCAGCGTAAGAAAATAGTCCACTTCCCCGTCGGTCACATCGATATATTGTGACAGATACTCTTTTACGGCGCTATGCAGCTCCATCTGTTGTTTTTAATTGCGGCAAAGTTAGACCGAAAATCGTCAGCCGAATTTATTAATTGGGGCAATTCATGTAGGTTTGCTGTCTTTTTAAGAAAACCACAACACCCATGGCAAAAAAAATAAAAGTTAGTAATCCGGTCGTGGAACTCGACGGCGATGAAATGACGCGCATCATCTGGAAATTCATCAAAGACAAACTGATCCTTCCCTACCTGGAGGTCGACATCAAATATTACGATCTCGGCATCGAATACAGGGACCAGACGAACGATCAGGTAACCATCGACGCGGCCAACGCGATCCGCCAATACGGGGTCGGAATTAAATGCGCCACCATCACCCCCGATGAAGCGCGCGTAAAAGAATTCAGTCTCAAACAAATGTGGAAGAGCCCGAATGGCACCATCCGCAATATCCTCGACGGCACCGTGTTCCGCGAACCCATCGTCATCAACAATATCCCGCGGCTGGTGACCAACTGGACGGCCCCGATCATCGTGGGTCGGCATGCTTTCGGAGACCAGTACCGCGCAACCGATGCGGTGATCAAAGGAAAGGGAAAACTCACCATGACCTTCACGCCGGCCGACGGCAGCACACCGACCGTATTCGACGTGTATGATTTCAAGGGAGACGGCGTGGCAATGAGCATGTACAACACCGATGAAAGCATCACCGGTTTTGCGCGTTCCTGCTTCAATATGGCGCTGTCAAAAAAATGGCCCCTTTATCTGTCAACAAAAAATACCATTCTCAAGAAATACGACGGCCGCTTCAAGGATATTTTTGAAGACATCTTCGAAAAAGAATTCAAAACAGCTTTTGCCCAGGCAGGCATCACCTATGAACACCGCCTGATCGACGATATGGTCGCCAGCGCGCTGAAATGGAATGGTAATTTTGTATGGGCCTGTAAAAATTACGACGGCGACGTGCAGAGCGATACGGTGGCGCAGGGCTTCGGATCCCTCGGACTGATGACCTCGGTCCTGATAACCCCCGACGGCAAGACCATGGAAGCGGAAGCCGCCCACGGCACCGTTACCCGCCATTACCGCGACCACCAGGCCGGAAAGCCTACTTCCACCAATCCCATCGCTTCCATTTTCGCCTGGACGCGCGGACTCGCTTTCAGGGGGAAACTGGACAATAACCAGCCATTGATTGATTTCGCCGATCTGCTGGAGCAGGTATGTATCGAAACGGTAGAGAGTGGCAAGATGACCAAGGATCTGGCCGTATGCATCCATGGCAATAAGGTCACGCAGGGAAAAGACTACCTCAATACAGAGGACTTCCTGGACGCCATTGATGAAAACCTCAGGAAGAAAACGGGAAACTAACCCAGGATAACAAAGAAACAGCCTGTACCGACTACTTGAAAAGCAGTCAGTTACAGGCTGTTTACGATTTTTGCAAGACGAAAATGAAGGCCATCCTTAAAAAAGGACGGCCTCTAACGATTGCTTGCCATATGAAAAAAGGTTATTTTTTCAGGGAGTCTGCCTTAGCAGAAATGCTGTCTTTTGCCATTTTAGCAGTAGAATCAATAGCAGATTTTGCAGAGTCAGCCATTGTCTTTACTGAATCTTTTGCCGTTGTTGCAGCAGAATCAACTTTTGCATCAGTGCTTGAAGCGCTGTTACAGGCTGCGAAAGAACCGATAGCTAATACCAAAAGGAGCTTTTTCATTTGAATGTTTTAATTTATGAATAATTCTATGTTTATACGGGAATCGGGAAAAAGTAACCCGCCCCCCGGAAATAAAGCAAAAAAATCTTTTTTACCCGCAGCTTGGGTTACGAATGGCAACTTTGCGTATTAATAAAGCATCCCTGTGACTACAGACCGGAAAGAACAAACCCTGTTGAAAGGATTGGTTGAAAACGACCGGAAATCGGTGGAAACCATCTACCGGGAGCAGTATTCGACCATTCAGACCCTGATCCTCAATAACAGCGGATCGACGGATGATGCCAAAGACATCTTCCAGGAAGCCCTGGTGGTACTCTATGAAAAGGCAAAATCAGGCAATTTTGAACTGCATTGTCAGATCAAAACCTACCTTTTTGCCGTCGCCCGCCGGCTCTGGCTCAAAAAACTGCACCAGAACCAGCACTATTCCCCGGAACTGGATATTCCGGAAGAAACGGTGGCAACAGATGAGGACCTGGGCCTGTATGAAGAAAGGACCCGTGATTTTGAGCTGATGGACAAGGCGATGCATTTTTTGGGTGAGCCCTGTAAATCCCTGCTGGAAGCTTATTATATCCAGAAGCAGCGGATGAACGACATCGCCCTCCGTTTTGGATATACGAACGCAGACAATGCCAAGAACCAGAAATACAAATGCCTCATGCGTTTGAAAAAACTGTTCTTCGATCAATATAACAACGCTTAAACCTACCGTGATGCAGGAAATTGTACTGATAGATGCTGTGGAAAGATACCTCCGGAATGAAATGCTTCCGGAAGAACGCGTGTTTTTCGAATCCCTCCGCAAATCAAATCCCGATGTGGACCAGATGGTGGTGGATCACAGCGCCTTTCTGGAGCAATTGCATCAGTATGGCGACCGCAAGCACCTCGAGGCCGACATTCACCAGATCCATGACCAGCTGTTTGAATCGGGTGCGATCCGCCAGGAACCCGTTTCCAAAGTGATCCGCCTCTGGAAAAAATACCGCAAAGTGGTGGCCGTGGCCGCCTGTATCGCCGGCATCACCGCCGTCGGCATCGTTTCCATCTCGAGCTATCTTTCCCCGAAAGCCGAGAAACAATCCATCGAATCCTTGGGCAGAAGACTGAACGAAGTGGTGAACCAGACCAATTCGCTGACCGCCAAGATCAACGAAGTGCGCCCAGTTAAAGGCCCTGCTGATGCAAATTTCAAATTCGGCGGCACGGGTTTTCTGATCGATACCAAAGGATTCATCATCACCAACGCGCATGTGGTAAACAATGCCCGTGTGGTAACCGTACAAAATAATAAGGGACAGGAATTCAATACCAGGATCCTCTATATCAATACCACCAATGACCTGGCATTGCTGAAGATCATGGACAGTGATTATAAATCACCCGCCAGCCTGCCTTATGGCATCAGCAAAACTGCCGTGGACCTCGGCGAGCAGATTTTCACGCTGGGCTACCCCCGCGACGAGATCGTCTATGGCGAAGGATATATGAGCGCGCGGACAGGTTTTGACGGTGATACGCTCACCTGCCAGATCGCCGTAGCGGCCAATCCCGGGAACAGCGGTGGTCCCGTCCTCGACCGAAACGGGGAAGTGATCGGCGTTTTGAGCACCCGCCAGATGCATACGCAGGGCGCGGTGTTCGCGATCCGCGCGAAAAATATTTTCGGTGCACTCGACGACATGAAAAATGATTCGCTGCGCGATGCCATTCACATGCCCACGGTATCGAGTGTACGCAACCTCGACCGCGTACAACAGATCAAAAAGATCCAGGAATGCATTTACCTGGTGAAGAGTTACTGATTCCTCAACTCCACAGCGCCCGCGGATAGGCGCCGCTGTCGATGAGCGCGTTCAGGCTTTTCTGTACATCCGGCGCATCTTCTTTATACGTAACCCCGAACCAGCTGGCCGCCGTGGGGATGATCCGGATATTTCCTTTCTTCTCCTGAATAAAACGGTCGCCGATGATCGGGATGAAGAATTCCGTTTTGGGCTGATCGCCGCTTTCCGACAGGAATTCCCCGAATAATTTTTCGATGAACGCAAAAACCGAAGGATCAAAACACCAGAAGTTCATCGATACCTTGGCGGCATCCGGCACTTCAAAAAGTTTTCCGTCTTCCTCATAGGTGATCTTTCCCGCTTCATTGCGGTAGATCTTGGTGCGCTCGTGGATCGACACGAGGTTATTGTTCTTGTCCACTTCGCAAACGCCGCGGCTGACGGATCCGTTGTCAGAAAGTGTTTTTGACAGGTCGTATCCGATGATGCTGTGCAAAGAAGGCCCGCAGGCTGTGGTGAGAAAAAGGTAAGCTTTCTCAAACGCGTCGCGGCCGTAAAAATCGTCGGCATTGATCACGGCAAAAGGATCCTGGATAGCATCTTTGGCGCAGAGCACCGCATGGGCCGTTCCCCATGGCTTGGTTCTTTCCGGTGGCAGGGAATAGCCATTGAGGTAGGAGGTCATCTCCTGGTATACATAAGCTGTTTCTATTTTGCCTTTCAGTTTCGGCTCAAAACTGGCTTTGAAGTTTTCAGCAAAATCTTTTCTGATAACGAATACTACTTTCTTAAATCCGCTCCGGATCGCATCGTAAATGGAATAGTCCATGATGGTTTCTCCGCTGGGTCCGAATCCCTGGGTCTGTTTCATGCTGCCGTACCTGGATGCCATGCCGGCCGCCAAGATCAATAAGGTAGGTTTCATCCGATAATCGTTTGGGTGAGGTACAGTTTTTTGTTAAGAATGTTGCTAAATTACAGCGTTTTATGTTTATTCCGCCCGATGAAATCAATTTGCAGGCCGTCAGTACCGACCCACTTTTTCATCCTGCGTTCGAATCCGCCCGGATAACGGCTTTTGTACTCCGGCTGGACAAAATACACCCGCTCATTTCGGGAAACAAATGGTTTAAATTAAAATATCATCTTGCCGAAGCCGTCCAGCACCAAAAAACGCACCTGCTTACTTTCGGCGGCGCATACTCCAACCACCTGCTCGCTACGGCAGCCCTGGCGCATGCCGCCGGTCTGGGCTCCGTCGGGATTGTACGGGGTGAAGCACCGGCGCTGCCCTCCATTACCCTGCAAAAGGCTGCCCGGCTGGGGATGGACCTCCATTTTGTGTCCCGTTCCAACTATGCGGCAAAAGCTGAGCGGGCGGAAGAAACAACCTATCGGGCGCGTTTTCCGGAAGCCTGGCTGATTCCGGAGGGTGGCGGCGGCAGTCCGGGCATCCGGGGCAGCATGGAAATGGCCGCCTGGATCCTGCACCGGGGATATACCCATGTGATCGGCGCCATCGGCACCGGTACGGGCATGGAAGGTCTCCGGCGCGGTATGGCGGGCGATCCGGCCCGGATCATCGGCCTCCCCGTGCTGAAAACCGGCGATCACACCCCGGACTTCCCCGATATTACCCGCTTCTCCGGTTACCATTTTGGCGGTTACGCCCGGAAGACCCCGGCGCTGACCGGCTTCATGAATGAAATTTATGGCCTGAATGGCATTCCTTTGGACTTTGTATATACGGCAAAGCTCTTTTATGGCGTTATTGATCAGGCGGGTAAGGGATATTTTCCGAAAGGAAGCCGGCTATTGCTGATCCATAGCGGGGGCCTGCAGGGAAACGATTCACTCCCGGCGCAGACCCTGCACTTTTAATCAATCAGTGCCGGAGGCAACCCTTATCTTTGTCCGAACACCCTTTTGAACGTATTACCCCGGAACATGCGCTTTCTTTTTGCATCGTTTTTACTGGCCCTCCTTTCGATTCCCGGCGCCAGGGGTCAGGATACACTACCAAAATTCACCGCTTCCCTCAAATCCAATGGCAAGGTCCTGATCAGCTGGCGGAACAATTTTCCGGTGGTGAACCAGATCAGCATCCAGCGCTCAAAAGACAGCCTGCGCAATTTTACCACCCTGCTAACGGTGCCGGACCCCAGCATTCCGGAAAACGGTTTTGTGGACAGCAAGGCCCTGGGTACCGCATACTATTACCGCTTTTTTATCCTCTTCGGCAACAGCAAATACATCTTTACCAAATCCACCCGCGCCATTCCGGAACGGGTGACCGAAACAAGCAAGGTTCCGGAAGTACAGGAAGAAAAGGACCTGATCCTGCCCAAGCTGGACAACCAGCGCATTTTTTACATGCAGGAAAAAACCAACCCGCGAAAGCCTTCCGTTGCGCCGGCGAAGCTGAAAGTCACCGCCACCATCCATGTGGAAAAAATCATTTTCGTCAAACGGCTGGACAGCCTGCTATTCAGCCTGCCCGGCAACAGGGTTCGCGCGTTCAGCGATTCGATCGTGAGCAAAACAAAGGACACCCTGCTTTTCGTCAACGCCGATACGATCCAGCTCCGCCCTTTTATAGAAATTTATAAAGAGCCGAAAGAAGTATACAGGGTGTCAGCCTTCGTATTCACGGCCAAAGACGGCAACGTGAGCGTGATCCTGCCCGACTATGCACGGAAAAAATATACCGTGAAATTCTTCGAGCAGGACAATGAACCCGTACTGGAAGTAAAAGACGTTCACGATAAACAGCTGATCATCGACAAAGTGAATTTCGGTCATGCCGGATGGTTCCGCTTCGAACTCTATGAAGATGGCAAACTGAAAGAGAAGAATAAATTCCTGATCCAAAAAGACTTTTAATATGAACACTTCCTGCGGGATGCTGCATACCATGCGCTGGTTTGGTCCGGCCGATCCGGTATCCCTTGCCGATATCCGCATGGCAGGTTGCAGCGGCGTCGTGACGGCGCTCCACGAAATCCCGAACGGCACCGTGTGGCCGCTGGAAAAGATCCGCGAACGGCAGGCGTTGATTGCCCGGGCCGGCCTCGAATGGACTGTAGTGGAAAGTGTGCCGGTGCATGAGTCCATTAAAACCCAGACAGCGGGATTTGAAACATATATTGAAAATTACAAAGCATCGATCCAGCACCTCGGCGCCTGCGGGATACGCACCGTCACCTATAATTTTATGCCGGTCCTAGACTGGACCCGCACCGATTTATCTTTTGCCATGCCCGACGGATCCCGCGGCCTGCGTTTTGAAAAATCGGTGCTCGTCGTTTTTGACGTTTTTTTACTGAAGCGTAAAAATGCCGCCGCAGATTATACAGCGGTCGAACTGGCCCTGGCTGCGGAGCGACTGGCTGCCATGAGTGAAACAGAAAAAAATATCCTGCAGCATAATATCATTGCCGGACTCCCCGGCAGCGAAGAAACCTTTACCCTGTCTGCTTTTCAGGAAGCGCTCGACAATTACCGCTCGGTCGACGCGGAAAAACTCACGGCACACCTGATTCATTTCCTGCAGGAAATAATCCCCGTTGCCGCGCAGGCCGGCGTTCACATGGTGATCCATCCCGATGATCCGCCCTACCCAATCTTTGGATTGCCGCGGGTGGTGAGTACCGCCGCCGATCTCAAAAAACTCTTCAGCGCGGTGCCCTCGCCCCACAACGGTCTTTGTTTCTGTACAGGATCACTCGGCGCCCGGCAGGATAACGATCTACCGGAGATGGTCAAACGATTTGGTGACCGCATCTATTTTCTCCATCTGCGGAACGTGCGGCGGAATGAAGCGGGAGATTTTTACGAAAGCGATCATCTGGACGGATCCGTGGATATGATTTCGGTGGTCAAAGCACTGATCGGGGTGATGGAACAAAGCGGGCGGTCGATTCCCATGCGGCCGGATCATGGACACCAGATGCTGGACGACCTGCACAAAAAAACCAATCCGGGGTATTCCGCCATCGGCCGCCTGCGCGGACTCGCTGAACTGCGTGGACTGGAACTGGGCCTTCGCAGTGCCCGTTAATTTTGGATGATCTCCGCGTCGAACACTTCCCCGAAATGTTTGATCAGTCTTTCCTTTACCGCTTCGAGGCCCACGGCATGACCGAGTTCCTTTGCCAGGGAAGTCACCTGTTTATCGGCGATGCCGCAGGGGATGATATCATCAAAATATGCGAGATCCGTATTTACGTTGAGGGCGAATCCATGCATGGTGATCCACCGGCTGCAGCGTACCCCAAGTGCCGCGATCTTCCGTTCGCTTCCTCTGATGCCGGCATCGAGCCACACACCGGTTTCTCCCGTTGACCGTTCGCCGGCAAGACCGTAACCGGCCAGCGTGCGGATGATCACTTCCTCCAGGTTCCGGAGATATTTACCGATATCGGTACCGAACTTTTCAAGATCGAAAATCGGATAGCCCACGATCTGTTCAGGTCCGTGGAAAGTAATGTCGCCGCCCCGGTTGGTACGGTAATAGCCGATGCCGCGCGCATGCATCTGTTCGGCATTGAGCAGCACGTTTTCTTCGTGACCGCTTTTCCCGATGGTGTAGACCGGCGGGTGTTCT
>CAZZYD010000011.1:27448-29147 GCA_964658175.1 uncultured Puia sp.
GAACAACAAATAATTTTTCGTGCTGAGGTGCATCGGGAAATGATTGCTCCCGGTGGCGGCGGCACCGTTTTTCAGTACGGTTTTGATGCGCACATTTTCCTGCAGCAGCGCTTCCTGATAGTCCCAGGCCTCCTGGTAATCCATGGTGCCCAGGTCGCGGAATTCGACAGATTCTTTTGCCATTACCGGGCAAAATTAACCATAAAGCGCCAAGTTGTTATTTTTGCCGGAATGGACAACCCCGCAATCAATGACCCCGCCGAAGAATTTCCCGAATCCGAGGGACTGTCAGAAGAACTCTACGAAAGACTTAACCTGGTCGTTGACAAGGGTCAGGCACCGGTCAGGATCGATAAATTCCTTACCACCCGCATCGAGTATGCTTCGCGAAACAAGATCCAGCAGGCCATCGATTCGGGACGCGTCCTGATCAATAACAAAACCACCACGGCCAATTACAAGATCCGACCGCTCGACAATATTGTCATCTTTTCAGATAAGCAGGCCAAGGGAGAAGAGATCATGCCGGAATACATGCCCCTGAATATTTTCTATGAAGACGAGGAAGTGCTGGTGATCAACAAGCGTGCAGGGCTTGTGGTACATCCGGCTTCCGGAAATTATTCCGGCACGCTGATCAACGGGGTTGCCTGGTACCTGCAGCAGCAAAATAAATCCGTGGACGAACACACGCTCCCGCGTTTTGGCCTGGTGCACCGGATAGACAAGAACACCACCGGATTGATGGTGCTGGCAAAGACACCGCGGGCCGTCACCAGCCTGGCCAAACAGTTTTTCGACCACACGGTTAAACGGCGATATGTGGCCCTGGTATGGGGAGATCTGCCGCAGGACAGCGGTACCATCGTCGCTCATGTGGGCCGTCACCAGCGCTTCCGCAAAATCTTTGCGGCCTATCCTGACGGCGAGATCGGAAAGGATGCGATCACGCATTACAAGGTGATCGAACGTTTCGGCTATGTAACGCTGGTACAGTGTGTGCTGGAAACGGGCCGGACGCACCAGATCAGGGTGCACATGAAATACATCGGCCATCCCCTGTTCAACGATGACACCTACGGCGGTGACCAGATCGTGAAAGGAACCATCTTCAGTAAATACAAACAGTTTGTGGAAAATTGTTTTGCTATCTGCCAGCGCCAGGCGCTGCACGCAAAAACACTGGGCTTCGTGCATCCGGTTACGCGGCAGGAAATGTTGTTTGACAGCGAACTGGCGGAAGACATGCAGGAAGTGATCGCCAAATGGCGCGCCTATGTCACCAGAAATTAATGAAAGCTCATTTTGTAATCCACCTTGATTTTCCCGCGGGTGATGTCATCAAGTTTTCCCTTCATCAGTTTTCTTTTGAGGGGTTTTAGATAGTCGATGAAAAGTTTCCCTTCCGTATGATCGTATTCGTGCAGGATGATGCGGGCCGTGATGCCGTTGAAGGTTTTTGTAAAAAGCTCGAAATGCTCGTCCTCATACTCCAGGGTAACGGTCTCCTTGCGAAGGATGTCTTCCCTGATTTTCGGGATGCTGAGGCAGCCCTCCCAACCCTTGACGAGGTCGTCGGACCGCCAGACGATCTCGGGGTTGGCGACGACCTCGGGCTCCATCATGGGTGCGTCGGGGTAGCGCGGATTGGGCCGGGAGGCGACGATGAAGACCTGGAGCGACTGGAGTTCATCCTGAA
>CAZZYD010000012.1:0-15453 GCA_964658175.1 uncultured Puia sp.
CGCTATCCGCGCGGCTTTCAAAGCCTGTCTGGACGGCAAACAGGCCGCCGTGCTGGTGCCCACCACCATTCTCGCATACCAGCATTATAAAACGTTCGGAGAAAGACTGAAGGATTTTCCGGTGACCGTGGACTATGTAAACCGCTTCAAATCTGCCAAAGAAAAAAAAGACACTTACCAGCGACTCGCCGACGGGAAAGTGGACATCATCATCGGTACGCATTCGATCCTGGGCAAGGACGTAAAGTTCAAGGACCTGGGTTTGCTGGTGATTGACGAAGAACAGAAATTCGGCGTGGCGCACAAGGAAAAGATTAAAACGCTTCGCACCAACGTGGACTGCCTCACCCTAACGGCAACGCCTATCCCAAGAACCCTGCAGTTCAGTCTGATGGGCGCCCGCGACCTCAGCATCATGAACACGCCGCCGCCCAACCGGCAGCCCATCCAGACGGAAGTGATCACGTATAACGAAGATTTTGTACGCGATGCGATTTATTATGAAACGGAAAGAGGCGGACAGGTATTCGTCATTTTCAACCGCATACAGGGACTGAAAGAAATGACCGGGATCCTGCAGGGGCTTTGTCCTGATTTAAGTATTGGTTACGCCCATGGACAAATGGAAGGCCACGAACTGGAAGACCGGATCCTGAATTTTGTAAATCATCGCTACGACGTGCTGGTTTGCACCAATATCGTGGAAAGCGGCGTGGACATTCCCAATGTAAATACCATCATCGTCAACAATGCGCATCAGTTCGGGCTGAGCGACCTGCACCAGCTGCGCGGCCGCGTGGGCCGAAGCAACCGGAAAGCATTTTGTTATCTCATGGCACCCTCCATGGCGACCCTTCCGGCCGACGCGCGCAAGCGCCTCACCACCCTGGAACAGCACAGTGATCTGGGCAGCGGTTTTCAGATCGCCATGCGCGACCTCGACATCCGCGGAGCAGGTAACATGCTGGGGGGCGAGCAAAGTGGATTTATGGTGGAGATGGGTTTTGAAATGTACCAGAAGATTTTGAACGAGGCGATCCAGGAACTGAAACGAACCTCTTTTGCCGACCTGTTCAAGGATGAGATCGCCAAACAGCAGGAAGTGGTGGACTGTACGATCGATACCGACCAGGAGATTTTAATACCGGATCATTACGTCGAGAATATCACGGAAAGACTTTCACTGTATACCAGGCTGGACAATTGTGAAAACGAACCGGAGTTGCAGGATTTTCATGCAGAGCTCAACGACCGTTTCGGGCCGGTGCCGCCCGAAGTGGAAGCATTGTTCGACACGGTCCGCATCCGGAGCCTCGCCGTTCAGATGGGATTTGAACGGATCCTGTTCAAGGACAAGACGGCCAAATGCTATTTCATCAACCGGCCCGATTCCACCTATTTCGAGTCGGAGACTTTTAAGAATATCCTGGATTTCCTGCAGAAGCAAACCAACCAGGCCAGGCTGAAGCAGAATGGTAAACTGTTTATGCTGGTGATCGCAGACCTGCGCAGCATGAAGGATCTCCTTGCTTTTATGCAAAGAATGGAACGGTCGGTGGGCGCAACGGCACCGCTTACAGCGACTTCTCCATAATATAATGCGGGATCGTTAATTCGGTAAACTCGCCGTCTTTCTTCACATATCCGAGTTTTTCATAAAAACCGAGGGCCGTGGCGCGGGCGTGCATCATCAGCACATCATACCCCATGTCCCGGGCGATGTTTTCGGCAAAGATCATCAGGGCCCTGCCCACTCCCTTACCCTGCAGGTTATTCTGCACGGCCATCTGCCGGAGGCGGATCATTCGGTCGTCCACGCGGGTGAGGAGACAGCAACCCAGGATGCGTTCATCCTCAAAAGCGCCGATCAGGGTGTCTTCCTGTTCCCTTTCCAGCTCTTCAGTGTCAAAAACCAGTCCGAGCGGTTTCCGGAGCAGTTCTGTGCGCAGCCGCACCATCTGATCATATTCGGGAGAACCATAGTCAATTATCCGCAGTGCCATGCCTTAAAGGGGTTAGTTTCGCCAGGTAGAAGTGAAAATCGCAAATTCCGGTATATAATTGGAATCAAAAAATAAAATTGAAATAGCTTGTTGGCCTTGTTTAGTTCAAAAATTATATTTTTGCTGCCGTAACTAAACTTTACAAAATGTCAGACATCGCGACAAGAGTTAAAAAAATCATAGTGGATAAATTAGGAGTTGAAGAAGCGGAAGTTACCAGCGAAGCTTCTTTCACCAACGACCTGGGCGCCGATTCACTTGATACCGTGGAGTTAATTATGGAGTTTGAAAAGGAATTCAATATCTCTATTCCTGATGAACAGGCAGAAACGATTACTACTGTAGGCCAGGCCATTTCCTACCTGGAAGAACACGCGAAATAGGTGATCTTGTGTTAGCCGATAGTCTTTGCGAATCCGCTTTTTAATGACCTCAGGGCGTGAAAAGCGGATTCATCACTTAACCGAATTTCCGGGCAATACGTATTATGGAATTGAAACGAGTGGTTGTAACAGGCATTGGTGCGCTCACGCCGCTGGGCAATACCCTGGATGATTTCTGGAACAACCTGCTGCTGGGTGTGCCCGGGGCCGATTTCATCACGCTGTTCGATGCCACCAAATTCAAAACGCGCTTTGCCTGCGAATTAAAGAATTTCGATCCCCTGCAATTCCTGGAAAAGAAGGAAGCCCGCAAACTGGATCGTTTCACCCAAACCGCGGTGGTCGCCAGCGACCAGGCCATTGCCGATGCGGGGATCACCAAAGAAAATGTCAATGCTGACCGTGTCGGCGTGGTATTCGCCAGCGGTATCGGCGGACTCATCACCTTCCAGGAAGAAGTGGTGCAGTTTGCCAAGGGAGATGGAACACCCCGTTACAATCCCTTCTTCATCCCCAAGATGATCCTCGACATCGCTGCCGGACATATATCCATCCGGCATGGTTTCCGCGGACCGAACTTTGCCGTTGTCAGCGCCTGCGCTTCTTCCACCAATGCGATCATGGAGGCATTCAACCTGATCCGTCTCGGCATGGCCGATATCATCCTCGCCGGTGGATCAGAAAGTGTGATCAGTGAAGCAGGCGTCGGCGGATTCAATGCGATGAAGGCCCTGAGCGAAAGAAACGATAGTCCCAAGACGGCCAGCCGTCCCTACGATAAGGACCGCGACGGTTTTGTGATGGGAGAAGGCGCGGGCGTGCTGATCCTCGAAGACCTCGACCATGCCCTGGCCAGGGGCGCCAAAATTTATTGTGAAATCGGTGGCTGCGGCGCCACTGCCGACGCGCATCATATTACAGCCCCTCATCCCGAAGGACTGGGTGCCAAGAATGTGATGAATGCCGCCCTCCGGGATGCCCGGATGAAAGCATCCGACATCCAGTATATTAATACGCACGGTACCTCCACCCCCCTGGGAGATATTTCGGAAATAAAAGCCATCGTGGATGTGTTTGGCGAACACGCCTTCGACCTCAATATCAGTTCCACCAAATCAATGACCGGTCATTGCCTCGGCGCTGCCGGCGTCGTGGAAGCCATTGCCTGCGTCATGGCAGTGATCAACGACATCGTGCCACCGACGATCAATCATTTTACCGACGACCCGGAACTGGACGCGCGCCTCAACTTTACTTTCAACAAGCCGCAGAAACGAGTAGTGGAAGCGGCGCTCAGCAATACCTTCGGATTTGGTGGTCATAATGCCTGTGTGATCGTAAAAAAATATCATTCCGAAAAGTCCTGATGCAGGCCAGGCCCGGCCTCCTGCCAGCCGGGTGGCGGCGGCCGAAAATTTTTCCCGGAACAAAATAAATTGTAGCTTGACAGTGTGAGTATATTCGACCGCCTCTTCAGAAGCGAACCATCCCTTGTAACTTTCCGGAAACAGCTGCGGAACATCCTCGGTTTTGTTCCTGGTAAAGCCGTTCTCTATAAAACCGCCCTTACGCACCGGTCGGTGAAAGAAGGTTCGGATCAGAACAATGAAAGACTGGAATATCTCGGCGACGCGATCCTCAGTGCCATCATTGCTGATTTTCTTTTTAAAAAATATCCATACAAAGACGAGGGCTTTCTCACCGAGATGAGAAGCAAGATGGTGAACCGGAACCAGCTGAACGATATCGCGGTGAAGATGGGCCTTAAGAAAATCAGCTACTTCAATAAATTCGACGGCTCCTTAAAGATGAGTCAGATCTTCGGCAACACCCTAGAGGCCGTGGTCGGCGCCATCTACCTGGACAAGGGCTATGACAAAACACGCCAGTGGGTGATGGAGCGCATCATCCAGCCCTATCTTTTTATGGAGGACCTCGAGAACCTCGAGATCAACCACAAAAACAAGTTGTACGGATGGGCCAACAAAAACGGCAAAGTGCTTGAATTCGAAACGCTCGATGAACGCATGGAAGGCGGCCGCCGCCTGTTTACGGTCGGGGCGGTAGTGAATGGCGAACTGATCACCCAGGGTCGCGCCTACAATAAAAAAGACGCCAGCCAGATCGCGGCACAGCTCGCTATGGATAAACTTGGCCTCAATCCGGTACAACCGGAACTGGGGTTGGGGTAAAAAGGGACTGGGATTTATGGGATGGGCTGGGATTTAATGGGATATGGATCTTTTAAGTGCAAGAATTATTATTCTTCGAAACCCATCCCTCCCGCATGGTCATCCAGAGCGGTGCCCACAAGAATTTCCGATATAAGCATGATCAGGCACCCGCGAAGGATCTCTACGATCATCGAATCACATCGGGCCGATGAGATAGACTCATACCGTTCACCGCAACCGTCGAGCCCGCTCAGGATGACGGTGCGGGATGGTTGATCATCCCAGCATCCGCGTCTGCGCACAATTCTATCAGCACGCCGCCCGTACCTTTCGGATGTAGAAAACAGACCCATTTTCCATCGGCACCCCGCCGGGGTTGCTCGTCGAGCAGCAGAAAACCGGCTTTCGACAACCTTTCCATCTCAGCCCGGATATCGGTCACCGCCAGCGCAATATGATGCACGCCTTCACCCCGTTTTTCAATGAAGCGGGCGATGACACCCTTGTCGTCCGTACTTTCCAATAATTCGATCTTGGTTTCGCCCTGGCGGAAAAATCCTGTCCGGACCTTCTCCGACGGCACATCTTCCAGCTTATAGCACTGACAATTCAGCAGGGATTCAAATAGCGGAATGGAATTCGCAAGACTTCTTACGGCGATTCCGATGTGCTCGATGTGTTCCATTCAGCAAAATAACGGGAAGCTTTCGATTTCAGGAAATCCCCGGCAGCCGTCAGCCTGCGGACCAAGATTCCCGATGAATAGAAGTAAATTTGACTAAGTCGATGATTGATTATGGTGAGACTACCGATATATCTGGACCACAATGCCACCACGCCCTGCGATCCGCAGGTGCTGGAAGCCATGCTGCCCTATTTTTCCCGCTTTTACGGGAATGCAGCCAGCACCCACCATTCTTTTGGATGGCAGGCATCCGCCGCGGTGGAACTGGCCCGGGAACAGGTAGCCGCCCTGATCGGCGCCCAACCGAAGGAGATCATTTTTACTTCCGGCGCCACCGAATCCGATAACCTGGCACTGAAAGGTGTTTTCGACAGATACCGATCCAAAGGCAACCATATCATTACCGTGACCACGGAACACCGGGCCGTGCTCGACACCTGTCAGCAACTCGAAAAACAGGGCGCCGAAATCACCTATCTGCCGGTAGACGTCGACGGACTGATCAGCCTGCCTGCATTGGAACTGGCCATCCGCCCGACGACTATACTGATTGCCGTGATGTACGCCAACAACGAAACCGGCGTGCTGCAGCAGGTCCGCGAGATCAGCCGGATCGCCCGGGATCACCAGGTCATTTTCTTCTCCGACGCTACGCAGGCGCTTGGAAAGGTACCGATCAACGTGGAAGCCGATGGGATTGACCTGATGTCATGCTCCGCACATAAGATATATGGTCCCAAAGGCGTTGGTGCATTGTACGTCCGCAGAAAAAATCCGCGGGTGAGTCTTACGGCCCAGATGGATGGGGGCGGTCATGAACTGGGGATCCGGAGCGGCACACTGAATGTGCCCGGGATTGTCGGTTTTGGAAAAGCCTGCGCGATCTGTGCGGAGCTGATGGCGGAGGAAAGCATCCGGACGTGTGGGTTGAGGGACAAACTGGAACATGCGCTCCTGGAGCTGGACGGCGCGCACCTGAATGGTAGCCGGGGCGGGCGCCTGCCGCAGATCAGCAATATTTCCTTTCCCGGTACCAGCAGCGACCAGCTGTTGCTGGCGGTACAGGCAGACATCGCCCTGTCTGCCGGCTCGGCCTGTATGTCCGGGTCGCTGGAGCCCAGTTACGTGCTGATGGCGCAGGGATTGGGGGAGGAACTGGCCCGATGTTCGCTGCGTTTCGGCCTGGGCAGGAATACCACCGAGGAAGAGATTAATTTTACAATAGAAAGGATCACTGCGGCCGTTGAGGCCCGCAAAATGGAGATAACCAATTAAAACAATGAATTGTGATATACGTATCTGACAAAGCAAAAGAAAAAGTGCGCATCCTCATGCAGGAAGCCGCACTGGAAGGCAACGCCGATTATTTCCTTCGGGTATCCGTGGTGGGCGGGGGATGTTCGGGGCTGAGCTATAAGCTGGATTTTGACAGCAAGCCGCAGCCGCACGATCAGGTATTTGAAAATGACGGGGTGAAAGTGGTCACAGACCTGAAGAGCTTTCTCTACCTGGTCAATACGACCCTCGATTTTACAGATGGGCTGAATGGGAAGGGCTTCCACTTCAATAACCCGAACGCCAGTCGCAGCTGCGGTTGCGGGGAGAGTTTCGCGGTGTAAAATTTGGATTCAAAATCAGGCAAATGCTATGATTTGCCTGATTTCTATTGTACCTTGGCATTCCCAAACCTTATTTATGAAAGATGTGCTCGTAACGATCATGGTCCCGGCGTTTAATGAAGAGAAAAATATCGCCCGCACGATAAAAACGCTGCTTGACCAGGATACAGATATTCCTTACGAGATCATCGTAGTCGACAACAATTCCAAAGACAATACCATGGGGGTGCTGGCCACTTTGCCCGTGAAAGTACTCCAGGAAACCAAACAGGGTTGCGGACCCGCCCGCCAGAAAGCAGTTGAAAATGCCGCCGGCATGTATATCCTCTCCGCGGATGCAGATGTGATTTATCCTCGTAACTGGGTGAGTGTCATGACAAAAGCTATCCAGACTCCAGGTGTTTCCTGTGTATATTCAAAACATCGGTTTCTTCCCGAACCAGGCTATAGCAAGGCAAAACTGTATATCCTCAGCAAAATGCGGGATGTGCTGGTGGCCCTGAAATCCATTAAAAGACCCTGGCTGAACTGTTACGGCCTTTCCATGGCCTTTAAACGCGATGAGGTGAAGGACGTGAAATTCATCGACCACAATACCCGGGGGGATGATGGAAGACTTGCTTTCGACCTCCTCAAATACGGCCGTATCAAAATGGCCCATGTAACCGTATACACCCATGTCAGGACGCTCAAACAGGACGGCAGCATGTCTCAGGTGATCATTAAGCGTATCAAGCGCGAATTACCCCAAATTCTTACCAACCTCACTACCAAGGAGCCGCACGACACGAAGACCAGTTCCAACTAATAAAACCTTCATATCACGTAGATTTACGATTTGATCCTGCCGATCCGGCTACTACATTTACACTGTCTACTACCCAGCCTCGTGGATTAACAAAATAACCCGAGCCCCATGAAAACCAACGACCCCCTGTCGCGGATAATCATTTGTCTGCGATCCATAGTTCTCCTTCCCCTGCTTTGCGGCTGTATCAGCGGCTACGCACAACTCAAGATAGATTACGGTAAGAGTTATATCAATGTAACCAAGGGTTCTACCGGCGGTACCATTGAACCCGGCGATATTCTCGAGATCAGAGCCACGTTTGTGGTGGGCGGATCGGGCAACAACGATTATGTGGATAGTTGCGGTTATTTTGATGTGATCCCGGCCAATACGACCTATGTGGCCAATTCCCTGGCCATCCTGACCAATGAAGGCAGAACCTATAAAACATTTACCGACGCGCAGAATGACGATGCAGGCTGGATCACCGGCAGCAATGTGCGGATCAACCTCGGATTTAAAAATGCCCCGACAGCCACAGCCTTCCGCCGTGGTCGCATCAAATACAACGACAAACCTTCTTTTTACGGATCCACCTGTATCCTCGTGGCGAGCTACCGCGTACAGGTGTCCGGAACCTACGGCAGCACGGTAAGTGTCGGCGGTGGTACCATTTCATATTTTCCTTTCGGCGGATCGATCACCTCGGTGACCTTTCCCTCAGATTCGGTGATGGTATTCAAAAACTGGGGCATCTGTGCTAATGCCGGCGCCAACAAGATCTATTCCGAGTCGGGTGGTACATTCGGTTCCGGTAAAGCAAAGAACCGCGGCGTATCCAATAAAGTTTCATCGAATTATACCTACGCGAACTTCGGACCGAACGCGCCACAGGATTATTTCTATAATATTTCAAACAATACTAGTACCGGCGGCGTCGGCTATACCACCTCCAACACCTGGCCGATTCCGGATCCGACCATTCCGGCTTCTTCGCAGTCACACCGTGTATTCGGGGTATGGGATATCATCGGCGACCATACGGGCGCTACCAATCCCCTGCTCGGGAATCCGGCCAGCGATACGGTCAACAGCAGCACCGGCGGGTATATGGCCGTGATCAACTCATCGTACAAAACCGGTATCGCCTTTCTGGATACCGTAACCAATCTCTGTCCAAATACCTATTACCAGTATTACGCCTGGTTCCGCAATATCTGTTCCCGTTGCGCCTGCGATTCCAATGGCGTGGCACCCGGCAATGCAGGTTATATTCCGACAGGCCCCGGCGATTCCTCCGGCGTGCATCCGAACCTTACTTTCAACGTCAATGGATACGACTACTATACCAGCGGAAATATCCTTTACACCGGTCAGTGGATACGAAAAGGATTTACCTATCTCACCGGTCCCACCCAGACCAGCATGATCATTTATGTGCGGAACAATGCACCGGGTGGTGGCGGGAACGACTGGGCGATCGATGATATCGGCGTAGCGTCCTGCGTACCCGTGATTTCGCTTACCCCCGATAAACCCGACACCCTTTGTATGGGTTCGGACGACACGGTGCGTTTCAGGGTCAGCGCTTATTTTAATAATTACACCCAGTGGCGTTTGCAGCAGAGTACCAATAACGGGATCAGCTGGACGTCTCCGGGAAACGATACCACCGGCGCGGCGCCGACCGGAACAGGCGTTCCGGTGTATAATCCGTCTACCGGTAATTATGAATACCTCGTCACCCGCTATTTCCGGTTGAACCAGGTGGATACCAAAGTGATTTACCGGTTGACGATCGCATCCACGACGGCCAGCCTGAACAATCCAAACTGTTCGTACACTACCAGCGGGCCCAAAATTATTTATGCCGTCAATTGTAATATCGTATTGCCGACCGCCATTATTTTTAATGGCCACCTGGACAACAGCTATGGACAATTGCAGTGGATAAGCACCAATGAAACCTCCGGCGTTCACTATACGGTACAACGAAGTACCGATGGTATTCATTTTCAAACCATCGCCGATATGGCCGGTGTTGCCGGTACCGGTGCAGGCACGGTGTATAATTTCCGGGATCCGCAGGCAGTCAGTGGCCAGGTGTATTACCGGATCCAGACAGGCGATCAGATTTATTATAACTACAGCAAGATCATTTTACTCAGCACAGGCGATATTCCTTTTGACATCAGTGCCCTGGTAAATCCATTCGGATCAACCCTGAGCTTTAACCTCACCGTGCCTGAGCAGGCCAACGTATCCCTCACGATCGTGGATGCGTACGGAAGGACCGTATACCGAGCCCGCATTGCCGTAGACCGCGGTCTCAACGCCGAAAGACTTACCGGTTTTTCACAGATGCCGAGTGGGATGTATGTGATGCAGGTCTGGTTTAATAATCAGGTGGTGACCAAACAGCTGGTGCGGAGAATAGAATAAAAAAAAATCTCCCCGCTGTTGGACGGGGAGAACTAAGTAATTAGCACTGGTTTATCTATCACAAAGCATAAAGCTTAGCTCTTGATCTGTCGGTTGTTGGTAGGGTCCGCAAAATAATAGAAAATGATTTGTTAAAAAAAATTTTTATTTATTTTCCCTACTTTCGCTCCCATGTGGTCCGTTTGTAAAAAGGAGTTCCGGCAGTTTTTCAGCAGTTTAACCGGATATATCGCCATCATCGTTTTCTTACTCCTTGCGGGCCTGCTCCTGTTCGTTTTTCCCGACACCAGCATTTTTGACTTTGGTTATGCCACCCTCGATAAGTTCTTCGACCTGGCGCCGTGGATCCTGCTCCTGCTGATCCCCGCGATTTCCATGCGCAGTTTTTCAGAAGAATACAAAACAGGCACGTACGAAGTCCTCCGCAGCCGGCCGCTTACGCAGTGGCAGATCGTGCAGGGCAAATACCTGGCATCGCTGGGCGTGATCGTGATCGCGCTGATCCCCACGTCCGTGTATTTTTTCAGCATCCAGCACCTGGCCACACAAAGCGGAATGGACACCGGCGCGGCACTGGGATCATACCTCGGTCTTTTTTTGCTGAGCGCCGTATTTGCCGCCATCGGCATCTGCTGCAGCAGTTTCACCAGCAATGCCATTGTAGCGTTTATCACGGGCGCATTTGCCTGTGTGATCATTTACGCAGGATTCAGCGCCATCAGCCGCATGCCGTCGCTTTCAGCAGGCGCTGACTATTATATTCAACTCTTTGGAATCGACTTTCATTACCGGAATATGAGCCGCGGCGTCATCACCCTGCGGGACCTGATCTATTTTCTTTCCCTGATATTTTTCTTCCTCTTCCTTACGAAAAACAATCTCATCAAACGATAGCCGGACCTCATGAAGAAACGCTTTTCCTCCTCTTATACCTGGATACTGCTTCTGCTGCTGCTCATCCTCCTCAACGGGGTAGCGAGTTCCTGGCCCTACCGGCTCGATCTCACCAGTGAAAAAAGATATTCCCTGAGTGAACCGGTAAAAAAAATGCTGCAGCACCTTCCGGGTGATATCCAGGTGGATGTTTACCTGCAGGGTGACCTGAAAGCAGGGATACGCAAGCTGCGCAACAGCACGGAAGAAATGCTGGCAGCCTTTAACGATTACGCCGGCGGACGGGTCCACTACCGTTTCATCGATCCTGTGGCCAACACAGACGATACCGCCCGCCTGATGATCATGGATTCGCTGGCAAGGATGGGCATCCAGCCGATGACCCAGATCGCGCAGTCAAAAAAAGGCGAGGAGCAAAGTCAGCGGGTACTGATTCCGGCGGCAACCGTTCAGTACAATCACAAAACCCTGCCTGTGGATCTGCTCAAAGGCGTTCAGCGAAGCAGGGAAGGGCAGCCGGAAGAACAACTCTACGTCAATGCAGAAACGCTGCTGGAATATAAATTTGCCAGCGCCATCGATAAGATCACCGAAGACACCCTTCCCGCCATCGGCTACGTGATGGGCAATGGCGAACCCCTCAACTTTACCGTCTATGACCTCATCCAGTACCTGCGCACGAACTACCGGTTCGGCATCGTGCAACTCGACAGCGTGCCCTTCGTATCCAATAAACTGAATGCCCTGGTGATCGTAAAGCCGGCGAAAGCTTTTACCGACGGGGAAAAACGGAAGCTCGACCAGTTCCTGATGCGCGGCGGACGGATCATGTGGATGATCGACAACCTCAATGCAGATTCGGACAGTCTGCACCTGAACGGTGGCACCGTCGCCTTTGACCGTGGACTCAACCTGGAAGACCTGTTTTTCAAATATGGGATCCGCGTAAACCAGGACCTCGTGGAAGACATGCAGTGCGCCAATATCAATCTCGTCGTCGGCACGCAGGGGGGCAAACCGCAGATGCAGCTGCTGCCCTGGCCATATTATCCGCTGCTGGACGGAACGGCATACAGTCCCATCACAAAAAACCTTGATCCGGTACTCTCCCGGTTTGCCAATTCCATCGATACCGTAAAAGCCGCGGGCATCCGTAAAACGGTGCTGCTCCAAAGTTCGCCGAACGCGAGAACCATTTCC
Organism: uncultured Puia sp.; assembly: GCA_964658175.1. Taxonomy (GTDB): domain Bacteria; phylum Bacteroidota; class Bacteroidia; order Chitinophagales; family Chitinophagaceae; genus Puia. Next base: position 12,191 of record CAZZYD010000012.1, read on the forward strand.
ACGCCGGCGCTCATCTCCTTCGAATCCGTCAAAACGGCCAGCGATCCCGCCGCATTCAACCGCTCGGCGATCCCGGTGGCTATGTTACTCGAAGGCAAATTCAGCTCCCTGTTCGCAAACCGGATTTCGTCCGCTACCGCGGATACCCTGGCGAATCTGTACCAGCAGCCTTTCCTGCCAGCAGCACAAACCGCCTCCAAGGTGATCGTTTGCGCAGATGGTGAAGTGGTGATGAACGAAGAGACCGAACGCGGACCCCTTCCGCTCGGATTGAACAAGGACATCAACTATACTTTTGCAAACCAGGATTTTCTGGCCAACAGCATTGACTACCTGGTAAACAATTCCGGCATCCTCGAAACAAGATCAAAGGATTTCACGCTGCGTTTACTCGATCCGGAAAAGACGGAAGCGGAAAAAACAGTCTGGCAATTTCTTAACATTATACTCCCTATCTTGGTTGTTATTGGATCAGGTCTTCTTTTTCAGTTTATCCGGAAAAGAAAATATCACGCTTAATCTCTGACACATTTTGAATCACCAGCAGGTTTCTTATTTAATTTTCGGCATCGTACTGGTGGTGGCGCTGGCTTTCGACCTCGGCCTGCTCAGCAAAAAAGGCCAGGTGATCACGATAAAAAAAGCCCTGTTCCAGACCATATTCTGGATCATCCTCGCCCTGGCCTTCTTTATCTTTCTTTTTTTTGAAGAAGGATCCAAGACGGCCCTCGAATACCTGAGCGCCTATCTCATGGAATGGAGCCTGAGCATCGACAATATATTTGTGTTCATACTCATCTTTTCTTTTCTGTCGATCAAGGAAAAATATTTTGCCCGTGTACTGCTGATTGGTATTCTGTTCGCGATTTTTTTCCGCGTGATATTTATTACGGTGGGCATCGCCGCCGTGGAACGCGTACACTGGCTGCTGTATATTTTCGGTGGATTCCTGATCTATACGGGCATCAGCATGTTCCTCGCGAAAAAAGATAAACAGGGTACGCTTGACGACAATAAAATTTACAAATTTTTAAAACGCCTGTTGCCGCTCACCACCGACGACGGCGAAGGCAGGCTGATGATCAGAAAAGACGGAAAGAAATATTTTACCAGCATCTTCGTGGTGATCGTGCTGCTCGCCACCACCGATATCGTGTTTGCCGTCGATTCCATCCCTGCCGTATTTGGGATCACCACCAACCGCATGGTCATCTACACTTCCAATATCTTTGCCGTGCTGGGCCTGCGTTCCCTGTTTTTCCTGCTTCGCGGAGCAGTCGACAAATTCAGGTTCCTGCCGCAGGGGATTGCCACGGTCCTGGTGTTTGTAGGATTGAAAATGCTCTCTGAACTCATTGATCTCCGGATTTCGGTGCTGGTGTCGCTGCTCGTGATTGTGGTTTGTATCCTGACCTCTATTTTCATTTCCGTTGCCTGGGAAAAAAAACACCCTTCCACATCCTAAAACATTCACTTGGCGTCTTCCATTCGTCATATTGCTGAAATCGTACAGGGATCCTGGATTCAATTCCGGGAAGACCGGTCGATTGAGCATTTACTGCTGGACAGCCGAAAGCTGGTATTTCCGGATACCTCGCTGTTTTTCGCACTCGCGGGACCGCGTAGAGACGGCCTTGCCTTCATGGCCGGACTTTATGAAAAAGGGGTGAGGAATTTTATCATGACCCAGGGTGCCGTACCCGGGGAAATGCCGGAAGCCAATATCATCGGAATGCCCGATGTATTGGATGCCCTGCAACGGATTGCCGCCATGCACCGCAGCCAGTTTGATCTGCCGGTGATCGGGATCACCGGAAGCAACGGCAAGACCATCGTAAAAGAATGGCTGAATCAACTGCTCGAGGACCAGTATAATATCATCCGGAGCCCCAGGAGTTTTAATTCGCAGATCGGCGTACCATTGAGTGTTTGGCCCATCAGTGAAAAAAATGAGTTCGGCATTTTTGAGGCCGGGATTTCGAAACGGGGCGAGATGGAAAAACTGGAAAAAATAATCCGGCCGACCATCGGCGTATTCACGAATATCGGAGAAGCCCACGATGAAGGATTTGAAAACCAGCCGCAGAAGATCCGTGAAAAGCTCGGTCTTTTCGTACGTGCTGAAATCCTCGTTTACTGCAGTGATCAGGAAACGGTGGCACGGGAACTCGAAACCTGGAGCCTGTCGCATCCCGGCGTCCGCCTATTTTCCTGGGGCCACAGCGCCGCAGCCACCGTGCGGGTGGCAAGGGTCGCGCGGCTGGCTGGCCATACCGAACTGGATCTCATCTACAAAAATAAAGGGATACCGCTGCGGATCGATTTTACCAGCGAAGCAGCCATTCAAAATGCCCTTACCGCCATTGCCGTGATGCTTTGCCTGGAAGCAGATCCAGGCAGTTTTCAGGAAAAACTCAACCGCCTGAGTCCGGTCACGATGCGGCTGGAATTAAAAACGGGCATCAATCACTGCTCCATTATCAATGACAGTTACAGCACCGACATGAATTCATTTCGGATCGCGATCGATTTTCTGGCGCAACAGCATCAGCACGACAAACAAACCGTCATCTTATCTGATATCCTCGAAACGGGACGCGACGAAAAAAATCTTTACGGAGAAGTGGCGCTGCTGATCCGGAAAAACAATATCCGGCGGCTGATCGCCATCGGTACAAAAATTTCAGGACACCGCGAGACCCTGTCAGCGGCGGTATCGGAACGCGCCTGGTTCTACGATAATACGGAGGCATTTCTCCGGGACATTGCCAGATTCAGTTTTCGTGACGAGACCATCCTGATCAAAGGCGCACGCATCTTCGGCTTTGAAAAAATTGACCAGCTGCTTTCCCTGCAGGCGCACCAGACCGTGCTGGAAGTGAGTCTGTCGGCCATGACCAATAACCTGCGGCAATACCAGCAGTTGCTGAAACCAGACACCAGGGTCATGGCCATGGTAAAAGCTTTTTCCTATGGTACGGGCAGCTATGAAATCGCCCGTCAGCTTGAATTTGACAAAGTGGACTATCTGGCGGTTGCCTATGTGGATGAAGGCGTCGAGCTGCGCAGGTCCGGTATTCGGTTACCCATCATGGTGATGAACACCGAAGAAGAAAGCCTGGAAGCGCTGCTCGAGCACCAGCTCGAACCGGTGATTTTTTCCTTCGGCCTGCTCACCGCCCTGGATCATTTTTTCAAAGCGCAGGCCGTCACGGATTATCCCGTGCATGTTGAACTGGAGACGGGAATGAACCGGCTGGGTT
>CAZZYD010000012.1:15463-28907 GCA_964658175.1 uncultured Puia sp.
GGTTTTGCGCTGTCTGATCTCGACGCACTCATCGACCGTATATCCTCTCCGAGTTTCCGGATCCGGTCTGTTTACAGCCACCTGGCCGCCAGTGAGGAAGCGCAGCAGGATGATTTTACCAGGCAACAGGCCACGCTTTTTTTGGGCGCAGCCGAAAAAATGCAGGTGCAGATCGGCTATTCATTTCTGAAACATATTGCCAACTCCGCCGCCATCGTGCGAAGTCCGGAACTGCAACTCGACATGGTTCGGCTGGGCATCGGATTATATGGTGTGGACAGCAGCGGCTCACACCGGCTTGCCCTGGAGCAGGTCGGAACCCTGAAGTCCACCATCGCACAGATAAAAATACTCGGACCGAAAGATACGGTCGGTTATAACCGCCGCGGACTTGTAAAAGATTCCATGGTGATGGCCACCGTGCGGCTCGGTTATGCCGACGGCTATCCGCGCATATTGGGGAATGGCAACGGAAAGATGTGGGTGAAGGGCAGGCTGGTACCCACCGTCGGCAGCATCTGCATGGATATGACCATGATCGATATCAGTGCCGTTCCCGATGTACTGGAAGGCGACGAAGTGATTATTTTCGGTGCTGAACTGCCTGTGGAGCAGCTGGCGCATTGGGCAGACAGCATCCCATATGAAATCCTGACAGGGATATCACAGCGCGTTAAGCGGGTGTATTTTGAATAGATTCCTTCTTTAACTTGTTATATTTGCGGCTATTTATGAAAGAAAAAAAGATCCTCCTGATCGTTTTGCTGATCATCGTCGCCGATCAGGCCCTGAAATTCTGGGTAAAAACACATATGCCGCTGAGTCATTCCTGGGATGCCTATTACCGGATGCCGGTTTCACCCTATGACAATGGGATCAAAGTGCTCGGATCGAAATTCCAATTGTTCTTCGTGGAAAATGAGGGGATGGCCTGGGGCTGGAAATTCGGCGGCGCCCTGGGAAAAATGGCGCTGACGCTCTTTCGCCTGGCCGCCGTCATCTTCGGCGTATATTATATCCGCGGGCTCATCAGAAAAAATTATCATACCGGTTTCATCGTATGTGCCGCCCTTATCTTTTCAGGTGCACTCGGAAATCTGCTCGACAGTATGTTCTATGGATTGATCTTTGAAGAAAGCACCTATGATCATGTAGCCAAGATATTTCCTCACCACGGATACGCGGGTTTCCTTCACGGGCGCGTGGTGGACATGCTTTATTTCCCGATCATCCACACCCATTATCCGCACTGGATGCCCTGGGTCGGCGGCGACGAATTCGAATTCTTCAGTCCAGTATTCAATATTGCAGATGCCTCCATCTCCGCCGGCGTGATCGCCATCCTGCTTTTTCAAAAAAGGTTTTTCAGGAAGGAACTGGATCCGGTATTGCCGGCGGTGACTCAATAAGGCTTTATTTCACGCAAAGGCGCAAAGTTCTCGCAAAGAGGCAAAGAATCTCGACATCCTTTGCGTCTTTACGGGGCCTTTGCGCCTTTGCGTGAAACCAAACTAGGATAATTACGAAGTGCTTTCCCTCTTCCCCCAACTCCCAAAAATGACTATGTTTAGCGGTAATCCTTTCAATCCTGCTACCGATGAAAAACTATGTGCTGGTCATAGCCTGTATATGCCTGTCTGTTGGCGTGCATGGTCAGATTGTTTCCTTTAACGGCCAGTACTTCAAAATCGATACGCTGTATCCGTTGTATGATATTCCCGCCCACAACCAGGGCATGAGCTATCCCTGGGAAATCACTTATGGTCCCGACGACTCGCTATGGATCACCGAAGCCCACCGCTACCGCATCTGGAAGATCCATCCGGGCAACAAAGGAAACCGCATATTGCTGGACGTGAGTAATATCTCCACGTTTAACTATTATGACCCGCCCGGATCTTATCCCGCGCCACAGGGCGGGCTGATGGGCCTCGCCCTTCATCCTCAGTTACTATCCGGCAAACCGTATATATTCATCGCCCTCGTGTATGATGTATTGCCCACCACGGGTAACCCGAACAACGCCGGTTGCGCGGGCAGCGGATCGGTAACGGATCAGCCCTGCTATTACAAAACAAAAATCCTCCGTTACACGTATAACACGTCCGATCACAGCCTCGGATCGCCGGTGGTCGTGATCGACGGACTCTCGGGAAGCAACGATCACAATTCCGGCAGACTCAAGATCAGTCCGGTCCCCGAATCCGACGGGAACTATCACCTGTATTATACGATCGGCGACCAGGGTGCCGGCCAGTTCAACAATGGTTACCGCCCAAACAATGCACAGGATAAAAACATTTATGAAGGAAAGGTATTGCGCCTGAATACCGAACCCGATGGCGATGCCGACGACGGCGCATTCAGCCGGTGGATACCCAATGACAATCCCATCATGAATTCGGTCACCGGTAAAGTAAACGCAGTTTACTCGCTGGGCCACCGCAATGCGCAGGGACTGGTATGGGCGAATATCAACGGGGGATACACATTGTATAATTCGGAGCATGGGGACAAATCGGATGACGAGGTAAATATCATCCGCCCGGGAAAAAATTATGGCTGGCCAAAAGTGGCGGGCATGTGCGACGACAATTACAATGACACGGATGCCAATCCGAACAACGACCGGCTGGCCAATCAGATCGTCCACAACGAAAAATCATTCTGTGCCGCCAATGCCGTGGAAGAGCCGGTATTTTCTTTTTTTAATGTGGACGGGAGTGCCGTTCCTTCAAGTGGCGCGTCGAATTATACCTGGCCGACCATCGCACCCTCCAGTATCGATTACTACAGTCAGAATTATATTCCCGGTTGGCAGCATTCCCTGCTGGTGAGTTCGCTGAAGCTGGGCATGTACCGGTTGAAATTAAAAGCCGATGGAAGCGGTATCGACAGCTCGAGCACCCCGCAGATCACCGACACGATTCCCTATCTCCATGAATACCGCGTGCGCGACCTGGCCATTGCGCCCAGTGGCGATACGATTTTTTTGGCCATTGACAGCAGCGGTTCCACCTCGGGGCCTACGGGTGGATTTACAGGCCACCAGGCGGCCACCAAAACGCCCGGTCATATCCTGCGGATGGTCTATCTGCCGCTGCCATTGCTGGCGGCTGCACCCTACCAGGCGCCGGCGGAAGCAAAGCATGTCGCTACCACGCTGGTCTATCCGAATCCGGCCAGTGAATATATCCATGTATTGTGCCGTGACCTGCTGGAGCCACCCTTCACGGCCATACTCTTCGATTTGTCGGGGAGAAAGGTGATCACCGCTGTTTATCATAGCAGCAGTTTTGATATACCGCTGTCATCGGTACAGTCCGGTCTGTATGTTTTCAGGTTGTATGATGCCCGTGGCGGCGAAGTGATCACACGCAAAATTTTGGTCGCACGGCCCTGATCAGATCTTACCAACCATTTTTGCGGGATCCACCCACTGGTCGAATTCTTCGGCGGTGAGGTATTCCAGTTTCACGGCCATCTCCCGGAGGGTAAGACCTTCTTTATGCGCCTTCTGGGCAATTTCGGCAGATTTATAATAACCGATCTTGGGATTGAGTGCGGTCACGAGCATCAGGGAATTGTCCACATGCTTTTTGATATTCGCTTCGATGGGTTTGACCCCCACGGCGCATTTGTCGTTGAAACTTACGCATCCGTCGCCAATCAGGCGGGCGCTGTGCAGGAAATTATAAATCATCACCGGCTTGAAAACGTTGAGTTCAAAATGGCCGGTGGCCCCACCGATATTGATGGCCACGTCGTTGCCCATCACCTGGGCGCAGATCATCGTAAGCGCTTCGCACTGGGTCGGATTCACTTTTCCGGGCATGATCGACGATCCTGGTTCGTTGTCTGGAATAAACAGCTCTCCGATACCGCTTCTTGGTCCGGAAGAAAGCATCCGGATATCATTGGCGATTTTCATGAGGCTCACGGCGGCAGTTTTTAAAGCCCCATGCGCCTCCACGATGGCGTCGTGGGCCGCCAGCGCTTCGAATTTATTTTCGGCGGTGACAAAGGGCAGTCCGGTGAGGGCCGCGATATGAGCCGCCACCTTCACGTCATAGCCTTCCGGTGCATTGATGCCGGTACCCACCGCCGTGCCACCGAGGGCTAGTTCGGAAAGATGGGGGAGCGTGTTGCGGATCGCCCGGAGGGCATGGGTTAACTGGGATGCATAGCCGCTGAACTCCTGACCCACGGTAAGGGGGGTGGCGTCCATAAAATGCGTGCGGCCGATCTTCACCACGTGCATGAAAGCCTTGCTTTTTTCAAGCAGGGTATCGCGTAGTTTTTCGATGCCGGGTATCGTAGTTTCTACCAGTATTTTATACGCGGCGATATGCATCGCGGTTGGAAACGTATCGTTGGATGACTGTGATTTATTCACATCGTCGTTCGGATGGAGGAATTTTTCCTTGTCTGTCAGCTTGCCTCCGTGAAGCACGTGGCCGCGGTATGCCACTACTTCATTCACATTCATATTGCTTTGGGTACCGCTCCCCGTTTGCCATACCACCAGCGGGAAATACGCGTCCAGCCTGCCTTCCAGGATCTCATCGCAAACGGTGCCGATCAGGTCGCTCTTGTCTTTTGGCAGTACGCCGGTTTCCACATTGGTGATCGCCGCCGCTTTTTTCAGGTAGGCAAACGCACGGATAATCTCCTTCGGCATGCGGTTGATGTCCTGGGCAATCTGAAAATTTTCGATGCTTCGCTGGGTTTGTGCGCCATAGTAAGCATCAGCGGGCACTTTCACTTCTCCCATCGTGTCTTTTTCAATGCGGAAATCCATATTTTTTTTATTGTGATGGCAAAATTAACCACAAATTGGAACACTAATTGCTATTTCAGCCTCGATAGTCCAAATCCTTGAAACGATCCAATCATGAAAATACCAGCTTCACCAAAGGCTTATGGGAAGAATCTGTCCGGTCGTCGATTTGAGGGAACCGGTCTTGCCGAATATGCCGGCGCCTGGGATACATCCCATGTGGTTCAACTCCTGAAAAGAACGATGTTCGGCGCCACAGTGGCAGATGTGGCCCATTTCAGCGCCCTGACGATGTCCGACGCCGTGGATGAATTGCTGAATCCCACGCCTGCCCCCACCAATCTTCCGCTCAACAACTACAGTACAGATGGATATACAGATCCTACCGGCGTCGCCGCCTGGGATACCTGGCTGAATAACGGGATCGACTACCCCGATTCAGACATGAATCAGAAAAGGCTGGTGTCCCTGCAATGCTGGTGGACCGGGCAACTGCTCAATCAGTCCAGAAGCATTCACGAGAAAATCACATTGTTCTGGCACAATCATTTCGCCGGCGATGCCTTCGCGCATACCGAGGATATCGCGGCACAGGCCTGGTACGGACAATACCTCACGCTGCGTGCCAATGCACTCGGAAATTTCAGGAGCCTGGTCAAAGCCATCACCCTCGATCCTGCGATGCTTTGTCTGCTCAACGGAAACACGAATAAAAAAACCTCTCCCAACGAAAATTACGGACGCGAACTACAGGAACTGTATACCATTGGAAAAGGAGCGGGTTCTCATTACACGGAAGACGACGTGCGGGCCGCGACCCGCGTGCTCACCGGTCATACGGTAGACAGCAGCTTCAATTACTATTTTGATACGGCGGGGCACGACGACCAGAACAAAGCGTTCTCGGCATTTTACAGTGGCACCATCGTCACCGGCCGTTCAGGATCCACCGGTGTGAATGAACTGGACGATATGCTCACCATGATCTTCGCCACCGATGAATCCGCGAGGTTCATCTGCCGCCAGATCTACAGCTTCTTCATCTACTATAAAATTGATGATTCCATTGAAAATAATATCATCACACCGCTGTCGCAGTTATTTCGTTCCAGTGGATATGATATCACCACCATTCTTTCTGCCCTCTTCAAGAGTGAACATTTCTATAACCTGGGGTATGCTGGCGCCTGCATCATCAAGAGCCCCATCGATTTTACGATCGGCCTCTGCCGCGAATACGGAGTGAAGATGCCGGATGCGTCGGATCAGCCTTCTTCCTATTCCTTCTGGAATATGTTATTGCAGACGGCCGGAAACCTGCAGCAGTCGATCCTTCATATCCCCGAGGTGGCCGGATGGTATGCGTATTATGAAGCGCCCGCTTTTCACGAGCTCTGGATAAACTCCGTGACCTATCCCAATCGCAATGCATTTACAGATACACTGATCTCCACCGGGATGATGGAAAATATGGTATCGCTGATCATCGACCCGATCGCCTTTGCGCAGTCACTGACCAGTCCGCAGGATCCGAATCTGCTGATATCCCAGTCGCTGGATATTTTATATACCGTGCCTTTGTCAGACGATTCGAAAACATACCTGAAGGCGAATATTTTATTGAGCGGACAAACCAACGATTATTACTGGACGGATGCGTGGAATACGTATATCGCCACGCCCACGGACGAGATCGCCAAAGGAACCATCAATACCCGTTTGCAGGCCCTGTATAAATACCTGATGAATTTGCCGGAATATCATTTGTCATAACCGCCACCAACACCAACCTATGAAAAGACGTCAATTTTTGCGCAATGCTTTGCCCGCGTCGGCCATATTTCCGTCGCTGGTAAACGGATTGAATATTCGCGCATTCGGAGCCGCGGGATTTTTCGAGACCCTGGCAGGTGCAGCGGACAACGACCATGTGCTGGTGATCATCCAGCTTTCCGGCGGCAATGACGGACTCAATACAGTGGTTCCGATTTCGAATTACAGCGACTACAATAACCTGCGCACCAATATCGCGATTCCTGCCGGGAAGATCCTGCCGCTCGCCGGCTATAGCAAATCAGGCCTCCATCCGTCAATGGTGGGTATGCAGCAAATGTATAACCAGGACCAGATGGCGATCCTGCATTCCGTCGGTTATCCATCTCCCAATCAATCGCATTTCCGTTCCACCGATATCTGGCTCACAGGCGCCGATTCCGATCAATACCTGAATACCGGCTGGGCCGGAAGATTCCTGAGCGATACCTATGCCAATTTCCCGGTCGGCTATCCGAATGCGACGATGCCAGATCCCCTGGCCATACAGATAGGTTCTGTTTTGTCACCCGTATTTATGGGACCTGGTGGTTTCACGGCCATGGCTACCCCGACCGACACTGAATTTTACAACCTCATCAACGGAATCACTGATCCGGCACCAGATACCCCGATGGGCAATGAACTCACCTATCTGCGTACCGTTGCCAGACAAACCAACAAATATGCGGATGTGATCGTGAGCGCCGCCAACAAAGTGGGTTCCCAAAGTCCTTATCCGGCCAATAACTACCTCGCAGCCCAGTTAAAAACGGTGGCCAGACTGGTGGCAGGCGGACTGAAAACAAAAGTGTATATGGTGAGCATGGGCGGTTTCGATACCCATGGCGGACAAGTGCAGGTAGGCAATACCGTGAGTGGAAACCATGCAAACCTGCTGAAACAGGTTTCAGAAGCGATTTCAGCTTTTCAGAAAGACCTGACCAACCTGAAAGTGAGTAAGCGCGTGATCGGAATGAATTTTTCCGAATTCGGAAGAAGAACGAAATCGAACGGAAGCGCCGGCACCGACCATGGCGCGGCTCAACCCGTATTCATATTCGGCGACCAGGTGAAACAGGGTGTGCTCGGGAATCCGCCCGACCTGCCCGCCGGCACCGATGCAAGTTCCAGCCTTCCCATGCAATATGATTTCCGCTCAGTATATGCGTCGATCCTGCGCGACTGGTTTTGTGTGGATCCGACCGATGTAAGCACCATGCTCTACAAAAATTATCAGTATCTGCCATTCATGGAATCGACCTCCTGTAAACTGGATACGCAGCAGCTGAACCTGCTGGGAGATAACCTGATCACCAATTATCCGAATCCTTTTGTGAGCTCTACGACCATTACATTTAAAACCGCCAGCGGCCATACCCTGATCCAGATCTTCGACACCGCAGGGAAACTCGTGGCCGTTCCGGTCGATCAGAATTACGATACGGCCGGCACCTACAGCACCAGCTTCAATGCCGGTCCGCTGGCAGACGGCGTATACTATGCCCGTTTTCAAAATGGATCCGTGCAGCAGGTAAGAACCATGTTAAAAGTGAGAAGCTGATGCCGAAACACCGGTTGAATATTTTGTTGAGGTTCATCCTGACCCTGCTGGTCGTTGCTGGTTTTACAAAACCGGCACACGCACAGACGGACAGCATTACCTATAATTCAACCTGTGTCAAATACAAAATCCTTTTCGATGCTTCCGTTTTTGACCGCATTTCTTTTCCGGATAAGGTGATCTGGGATTTCGGCGATCCGTCTTCCGGCTTTTACAACGGAGCCGGCATTAAATCACCCACGCATGCGTATGCGGGCGTGGGCGATTATACAGTAACCCTCACGGTGGTCAGCGGTGGGGACAGCATCAAATTAAAAGATACGATCCATGTGATTACACCGGTAACCTGGAATTTCGGACCGGATATATTTTTGTGTGAACAGGGCGACACCACGCTTCAGGCGCCGGCGATCGCGGGCGCCCGGTATCAATGGAACGATGACAGCCTTACAACCACCGATACGCTTCACATCGTTAAGACGGGTGTGTACACCGTACTCGTCAATGGCTGTGCCGTATCAGATTCGATCGGGGTATTTTTCAGTGACCTGCCGAAGATCGACCTCGGCGATGATCATGTACTCTGCGCCGGTGAAGTGCTCACGCTCAATGCAGCCAGCCAGAATGCCATTTATTCCTGGAAACTGAATGGGGTGCTGATTCCCGGAGATACGCTCGCGCAGGCGGCGGTGATCGCCCCGGGCGGCGAATATATCGCGCAGGTGAACGTGCCGGGCTGCGGTTTGTTCGCCGACACAGCCAATATCAGTTTTGCCGCCATGCCCGCGCCTCCTTTTTCCCTGGGTCCCGACACCTTGTTATGCCCCAAAGAAATATTTCCGCTGGTGGCCAGTGTGCAGGGCGCGACTTCCTACGTCTGGAACGATAAGTCAAACGGCAGCAGCCTGCAGGTGAATCACGCCGGTACCTACTGGGCATTCGTAACGGTGGCAAACCAGTGTGAAGTGGTCGATTCGGTGATCGTTACCTACCGCGGCGACAAAAACCTTGACTTCCATGATACGGCTATTTGCAAAGGGGCGACGCTCACGCTCGATGCGGATTTCGGAACGGGTACCTACAACTGGACGGCCGATCCTCCACAGCGAAACGATCAGAACCAGACGGGTCAGTCCACCTATTACGTATACGAACCCGGACTGTACAGCGTGCTGGCATCGGTGGGACAATGTGTGTATTCGGACAGCCTGCATGTAGCTTTCAATGACAGTCTGCTCCTGAACATTGGCCGTGATACCTCACTTTGTATCGGAGAAGAATTTATACTGCATGTAAAAACAAATGCCAATGATTTTGCCTGGCAGGACGGAAGCGTAGCCATAAATTATCCCGTGGGAGAGGCTGGCGTATATTCCGTGATTGCCGAAAATGGCTGCGGAAAAGACACTGCCCAGGTCAATATCGCCAGAAGGCATTGCGATTGTCAGCTGACGTTACCGAATGCATTTACCCCGAATAATGACGGGCTGAATGAAATATTCAGGCCGTTGCATCCGTGCAAGATGTCCAATTTCCAGATCCGGATCTTCAACCGGTACGGACAACTGGTCTATCAGTCCAATGATTTCTCCAAAGGATGGAACGGAAATTTAAATGGCACACCGGTAGATGGCGGAACCTATATCTGGATGTCCAGTTACATGAATTCTGATACGCACCAGCAGACATCTGCCAAAGGATTTGTGATCGTTGCCCGATAGTTTTTAAAACCAGCCTGACTTTTTTGTGGTGCTGCTTCTGCCACCCATGCCCAGTGCTCCGAGCAGGGTGCGCGTGATCATGCTCGCCGCCGTTCGCTCTACCTGCTTGGCCGCCGGACTATTCAATATTTTGTCGAGGGTCGACGGCTCCGGTTTGGGTGCTCCCGGCACCGGCTTCACGGCTGCGGGATTTTGAGCTGCAGCTGCCTGTAGTTTGGCATTGAGCATTTCGTAAGCGCTGTCGCTGTCGATCACGGCGCTGTATTTTGCGACGAGCGCTGATTTCGCGCAGATCGCGTCGATTTCTGCCGGCGTCAATACATCCATGCGGCTTTTCGGAGGGGCCATCATGCAGTGAACAAGGGGCGTGGGTATGCCTTTTTCATCCAGCATCGTCACGAGCGCCTCACCGATACCCAGTTGGGTAAGCAGGTCCTCTGTTTTATAAAAAGTGGAGCTTGGATAATTCTCCGCGGTCTGTTTAATGGATTTTCTGTCGTTGGCCGTAAACGCCCGGAGGGCATGCTGCACTTTCAAACCCAGCTGTGCGAGGATGCCGGATGGTACATCCATCGGATTCTGCGTACAGAAAAAGATCCCGATGCCCTTGGAGCGGATGAGCTTTACCATGGTCTCGATCTGTTTCAGCAGGGCATCGCTTGCTTCCTCGAATACCAGGTGCGCTTCGTCGATGAACATCACCAGTTTTGGTTTGTCGAGGTCGCCCTCTTCCGGGCAGGAGCCATACAGTTCCGCCAGCATCTGCAACATGAACGTGGAAAATAATTTTGGTTTGTCCTGGAGGTCGGTCACGCGCAATACATTGACCATTCCCCGGCCCTGATCGTCGATCCGCATCAGGTCGCTGACCTCAAAACTTTTTTCACCGAAAAACACATCGGCGCCCTGTTGCTGCAGCCCGATCACTTTACGCAGGATCGTTCCGGTGGAGGCCGTCGCGATATTTCCGTAGGACTGGGCGATCTCCGCCTTGCCTTCGTTGCTGATGTACTGAAGGACCTTGGTGAAATCCTTGAGGTCGAGCAGGGGAAGTTTATTATCGTCGCAGTATTTGAATATCATGGCCACCAGGCCTTCCTGCGTATCGTTCAGTTCCAGGATGCGGGAAAGGAGGATCGGGCCAAACTCACTCACGGTGGCACGCAACCGCGTTCCTTTTTCATTGCTCAGCGTGAAAAATTCCACCGGGAAAGTTTCGGGGGCATATTTGATGCCGATCGTGTTGCAGCGCTCGACGATCTTATCATTGGTGGTACCGGGGGCGCCAATGCCGCTCAGGTCTCCTTTTATATCTACCAGAAAAACAGGAACACTTGCATTGCTGAGCGCTTCGCTGATCATCTGCAGGGTTTTTGTTTTTCCTGTTCCGGTGGCTCCGGCAATCAGTCCGTGACGGTTCATCGTTTTCAGCGGCAGGTTGATAGCCGCCCCCGGAACGGCTTTGCCGTCGAGCATACCGATGCCGATCTGCACGGATTCGGATTTGAAAGTATAGCCATTGTTTACGCTGGCGAGAAAAGCTGTTGTATCAGACATAAGAAAGATTTAATGCTTGATGGGTTCGGATTTTTTATCAGCGACCAGCTGGCGGATCACCTGTTCCAGTTCCTGAATTCTTTTTTCCAGGTTGGGAAGTTGCCTCACCATCACCTGGCTGCGCAGAGAAGCTGTATAGTCAAAGGCGGGAGAGCCGGTGAGGCCCATACCCGGCTTGCGGGTCGATTTGGTTACGCCGCTTTGCGCGTTGATTTTTGTATTGTCCTGTATTTGCAGGTGACCCACGATGCCCACCTGGCCACCGATCATCACGTTCTGTCCGATCTTGGTACTGCCGCTGATGCCGGCCTGGGCGGCGATGACGGTATTGCTGCCGACTTCCACATTATGCGCAACCTGCACGAGGTTGTCCAGTTTAGCGCCTGATCGGATGATGGTGGAACCGATGGTGGCGCGGTCGATAGTGGTATTGCTGCCGATCTCTACATAATCCCCGATCACGACATTGCCCATCTGCGGCACTTTTTTAAAACTGCCGTCGGGTTGTGGCGCAAAACCGAATCCGTCGCTGCCGATCACGGCGCCGGCATGGATGGTAACCTGTTTTCCGACGACGCAGTCGGCATATATTTTCACACCCGGTAACAACGTACTGTTGTCGCCGATCCGGACATTGTTTCCGATATATACCTGCGGATAAATTTTGACATGATTGCCAAGCACCACATTGTCGCCGAGATAAGCGAAGGCGCCGATAAAAACCTGTTCGCCCAGCTTTGCATTTTTCGGCACATAGCTTGGTTCCTGGATTCCGACGAGCTGCTGCTTTAGCATCTCCTGGTACTGGGAAAGCAGGGAGGCGAAGGCGAGATAAGCGTCCGGTACACGGATCAGCGTTGATTTTACCTTTTCCTTCAGGACCTGCCCATCATTGACGATGATGACAGACGCGCCGGTGCTGTACAGGTACTCCGCATATTTTGGATTGGCCAGGAATGCCAGCTGGCCCGCCACGGCCTCCTCTATTTTTCCAAAGGAAGCAACGGAAGTTTCCGGATCTCCTTCCACTTTTCCATTGATCAACTGGGCGATCTGCGCAGCAGAAAATTCCATAGTAACTAATTTGATTTCGACGGTCTACGTCAGGTAACAAATATAGAATTTCTTTACTTCGCTGGACAGGCTCTGCTGGATTAAGGCATTGTCCACCCGGGATATATCCCTGGCGCTGCCATCCTTGAACAGGATGCAGATCCTTTCCCCGGTGGTATCGTAGGTGGTGTTGCTGTTCTCTCCCGTAAAATTAAAATAAGCGGATTCGTCTGCGCTGAGCCCATATTTTTTTTCGGCGTCCCGACGCCGTGCTTCGACGACCTGGTCAGGATAGGGATCCGCCTGCATCGAAACTTTCAGCAGCTTCCGGTCGATCAGGAAGCGGCAGAGCATGGACAGCACCTTGTCTTCATCAAACATCCAGTGCTTGACGGCACTCATCACATCAAAATCGTCCAGGAGGCAGAAACGGCTGAGATATTGTGCAGGATCGTGTGGCGGGTTGGAAAGGAAATAGTCCAGCACCATGGAAGAGGAAGACAGATCACGTCCGTTCGCGATCAGCATTTTCGCGCGTTGAATGATCTTGACGATCATGCTTTCGGCGCTGACCACGGTTTTATGCAGGTACACCTGCCAGTACATCAGCCGGCGGGATACCAGGAATTTCTCGATCGAATAAATTCCTTTTTCCTCCACCATCAGCTCGCCCTGGTATACGGTAAGCATTTTTATGATCCGGTCGTAGCCGATGATGCCTTCGGAAACGCCGGTGAAAAAACTGTCCCGGTTCAGGTAATCCAGCCGGTCTACATCGAGCTGGCCGGTGACAAGCTGGTGCAGGAATTTTTTTGGATATTTTCCGGTGAAGATATCAATGGCCGTACCCAGCTGTCCGTCGAATTCACGGTTGAGTGATTCCATGATCTGGAGCGAAAGTGTTTCGTGGTGAACGCCTTTTATCAGCACATGTTCGAGCGCATGCGAAAAAGGACC
>CAZZYD010000013.1:0-27945 GCA_964658175.1 uncultured Puia sp.
TGATTACCTCCTTTTATTGTTTCGGCGCTGTCAATAGCCGGAATATACGGATTGGGTTTCCCTGAACCGGTTTCGATCAGACTTTTCAAACTCCCACCAATATAGTTTCCCCAGGCATCCGAACAGATATCATAACATTCGTAGGCCGGCACCAGACCGACATGCGTAAAACGAAGGGCTGTTTTACCATCCTTCGGGATGACATCAAAAACCATTTGGGTGCCGGTCCACTCCGCTTTGTCTTTTGTAAAATCGAAATAATTCTCCAATACCTGCCAGACGATTTTTGTATCCGGAACCCAGCCAACGATCTTTATTTTGCAGCGGTGACGGTTTTTGTAATGATAGTCAAACTCCGCGTTCAACCGGTCAGTATCACCATCGATCTGTTCAGACCACCAGCCGCGAACATCGGCCGCCGCCTGAAATACCTGCGCCGGACTTTCTGCGACCAGGAAACTTGTGCTGTAATCTTGCATAGATATTTTTTTAATAATTGATTTTATACACCCGATACCGGTGTCGGATAAATACTGAACAAAAGTATTGTCTGAAAATGGTTTGGAAAGGGTGTTAAATGGACATTGTAACGGGTTGATCCGGACAAAGGATTTACCTACCTTCGAAAAAAAGGCACGATGAAACACCTGACAATCCTTTTTCCGGATCAACAAAGCAATTTCAGCACAGTGGCCTGCATCGCCGGCACTTTTGAAATATTTGCCGCGGCAAACAGCTATCGTAGAAAAACGGGCCGGGAAGAACTCTTCAAGGTTGTCCTCGCCGGCGTTACCGACACGCAGGAATTATATGGCGGTATGTTTACCGTAAAGCCGCAGGTCAACATCGCTGCGATTGACAAAACCGACCTGATCGTGATTCCCTCCTCCGTACCCCTGTACCAAAAAGCAGGTAAGGAAAGCCGGACCTTGACTGAATGGATAAAAAATCAATATAAGCAAGGTGCAGAAGTGGCCAGCATCTGCTCTGGCGCATTCATGCTGGCGGCGTCCGGACTGTTGGACGGAAGAAACTGCTCCACGCACTGGGCACACGCAGACGCTTTCAGGATCCAGTTTCCAGCGGTGCATTTACTGGCCGATCAATTGATCACGGATGAAAAAGGCATTTATACAAACGGTGGCGCCTATTCGTTTCTGAACCTGCTGATTTTTCTTGTCGAGAAATATTATGACCGGGAAACCGCCATCTATTGTTCGAAGATCTTTCAGATCGAGATGGACCGGAACAGCCAGTCTTCCTTCTCCATTTTCACGGGTCAAAAATTGCATGGTGACGAGATGGTGGAAAAAGCACAAGCATTTATTGAAAGTCGGTCACACGAGAAAATCTCCATGGAAGATCTGTCATCAAAATTCGCTGTCGGCCGACGCAATTTTGACCGGCGGTTTATCAAGGCCACGGGCAATACGCCGGTGGAATATACCCAGCGGGTGAAAATCGAAAGGGCGAAAAAAGCATTGGAAAGCAGCCGGAAAACCGTCAATGAAGTGATGTACGAAGTGGGATATGCGGATGTAAAAGCGTTCCGGGAAGTATTCAGAAAGATCACCGGGTTGTCACCTTTGACATACCGGCTTAAATACAATAAAGACGCAGCCGATCCGATACCATATAGGCAAAAAGCAGTATCTTAATCAGGTCAACACGCTGCTATAGATTCTCCTGTCGATCCGTTGCTCGCAGAAGCTTATCTAGTCGGGTAAGGGTTTTTACTCAATCTTCCCGGATCAACCTGATCTTCGAAACGTTTTTCTATATTGCCAGCCTAAAACCCCCACATGAAATTCGGAGCAAACCTGGCTGCGTCGGCATTTTTATGCATATTGTTTTTTTCGGCCGGCGGCCCTTTGTCAGGCTGTTCTAAAAACAGCGTCATGCACGACACCACGGTGCAGACCATTCACGACACGGTCAGCAAAACGATTCATGATACGCTGACATTAAAAGACACTTTATATGCATTAACGGACGGAATGGTCGCCTACTACAACTTCGATGGCGGCAATTTAAATGACAGCAGCGGCAACAATAACAACATTAGTTTCAACAATGCATCCCTTGCCGATGACCGCTTTGGCAATCCCCACAACGCCTATGCCTTCGATGGTGTACAGACCTTCATGCAGGTCCCCAACAGCCCCAGCCTGAATCCTGCGAACAGCATCACCCTCTTTGCGATTGTAAAAGTAAACGGATTCTATAAAGGCTCCTGTCACGGCAATGATATCGTTACCAAGGGTCAGGACGACGCCACAGGCTCCTACGGTTTAGGATTTAACGATCCGACCATTGCGGGAAACAATGCCTGCAATACGACCGTGGACACGACCAAAGAATTCTTTAACGGAGGATACGGGGATGACAACCCCGTGGGCGATCTGGCTTCGGCCGGAAATGACAGCTTCCCTTATATTCATATCGGCGAATGGTACACCGTGGCCTTTACCTATGACGGATCCACAGCCAGGATGTATGTGAACGGCGCATTGCTGAAAACGGTTACCAAACCGGTCAGTTTCAATCCCAATTCATACGATGTATTTATTGGTAAAGAAAACCTGGACGCCTTCCCATATTATTTTACGGGTATCATCGATGAGCTCCGAATATATAACAAAGCAGTGCCCGATCAGCGTATTCATATCCTGAATACATTAAAATCCCGAACGATTCGTCCCTCCTCTTTGTAGGGCATATCGCCCGAACTGAGCGGATACATACGGCGTACCCCGGGTGGTTAAGGCCAGGCGCAACTTTTGATGTGCTGTTATTTAAAAGATCACCATGGCAGACAACGTTGAAAAAAAAGAGAACAGTCCAAAAACCCAGGACAATCCGTCCCTGACAAAACCGGACCCGGAAACCCTGCATACCACCGATCCCCAGGAAGAAATGAAAGGGCCCATTTCGTCGATCGTGCAGGCGGCAAAAGAGAAGGCCGAAGAAAACGATGATGATAAAAAGTAGCTAACCTACATTTACCCCATGCACATCACATTTCACGGCGCCGCCAGAACGGTCACGGGCAGCAAGCATTTGATTACGCTCGAAAACGGCTATCAGGTACTGCTAGACTGCGGCATGTTCCAGGGTTTGGGTGCTTCCACCAGGACCCTGAATGAATCCTTCGGTTTCGACGCGTCGAAAATAAATCTGCTGCTACTGTCCCACGCCCACATCGATCATTCCGGACTGATTCCAAAACTGGTGAAGGAGGGATTCAGCGGCAGGATCATTTGTACGCGTCCCACGCTCGAACTATCGGCGATCCTGCTGACGGACAGTGCCGAGATTCAGGCACATCAGTGGAAGGAGCATAACCAGCCGATCTTGTATTCACCCGATTCGGTAAAGGATGCGCTCGATCTTTTTGAAACCATCCGCTTTGATGAATGGTTGATTTGTTCTCCCGACCTAAGCGTTCTGTTTACAGAAACTGGCCATCTGGTCGGCAGTGCGGCCATACACCTGAAGATCATGGAAGCGGGCAAGGAAACCTGTATCAGTTTTAGTGGTGATGTCGGTCGCGCGCGGCATCCGTTGCTCAAACCCGCCACCCGTTTTCCGCAGGCGGAATATATCATCCTGGAGAGTACGTATGGCGACAAATATCACCAGGTCTCGACGAGCAACGTTGACCAGCTGCTGGATCATATCAAGCAAACATGCGTAGAAAAGAAAGGCAAGCTGATCATCCCTGCCTTCAGCGTGGGAAGGACGCAGGAACTTTTGTTTATGCTGAACCAGCTGGAACTGGAAAAGCGGCTTCCCGACCTCAAATATTTTGTGGACAGTCCGCTTAGCCTGAAGGCAACGGAAATCATCAAATCCCATGTGCTGGAATTCAATGAGAAAATCCAAAAAATACTGGCGATTGACGACGACCCGTTTTTGTTCAGGGGACTTAAACTCGTTGAAAACGTCGAAGATTCCATCCGCCTGACTGCATACGATGAACCCTGCGTGATCATCTCATCCAGTGGTACGGCGGACGCGGGCCGCGTAAAACATCATATACACGCCTGCATCGAATCATCAAAAAATACCATCCTGTTTTCCGGATATTGTTCGCCCGACAGTTTGGGTGGCCAGTTGCTGGCCGGAGCAAAAGAGGTGGCTGTTTTTAATTCGCCGCAGCCGGTCAATGCCGCAATTCAGCAATTGAAAGGACTCAGCGCCCATGGCGATGCCGATGATCTCTGCCAGTTTATTGCGGAACAGGATCCGGCCGGGGTGCGCGGGCTGTTTTTAGTGCATGGGGAGTTTAAAGTGCAGGAAGCATTTGCCGCCAAACTGACGGCTAAAGATTTTTACCCGGTGATCATTCCTGAACTTCATGAAAAGATCATGCTCAACCGGGTGACGAAAAGTGAAGACCAGGCGATTGCCTGATGCACGAGGGATTCCATCACTCCGCACATCATTCATCATCCAAACCTTTCCACTGCAGGATCCGGGGTATATTTTTTTCAACCCGTGCCTCCCTTGTCTTGGCTTGCTTCGGCTGGGCGAAATGCAGGAGATAACCCCTTTGCCGCCCCGGCGTGAGAGAAGAAAACGCTTTTTTTAGGGTGGCGCTTTTATCGAGTCTTTTTTGAAATTCTTCCGGAATCGCAAATTCGGTACTCTTCTTCATCGGTACTATCAGACCAGCCTTCTCCACTTCTATGGCCTCGTAGATATAGGCCTTAATCACGGCCTTTCGTTTAATGATGTCCGTAAGGGAGGTGAAGCGGAGTTGCCGCGCCGCCTGCACATTGGCCGTTTGCTGGACCAGGATACTCTTGGTGTCCTTTAGGAGCGCGCCTTTAAAAAACAGCAGGGCACAGTATTCTTTAAAAGCATGTATGACCACCACATTTTTTCCCTGCAGCGTGTAACAGGGTACGCCCCATTTCAATTCTTCGGTCAGTCCGGTATCCAGCACGATCGTTCTCAACTGCCCGAGTTCGCGGGACCAGGCTGTGGCTTTCTCAAAATAAAAATCAACCTTGGGATTCATTTTTGATTATTTTTTGTCAGATGACAGGATTTTTCAATTTACCCACGAGATCCTGTAAACGGTTATGCGCCATATTCATACCGGCACCCATGCCGATTTTCAACATCTGGTCTCGGTTCGATACGGATTCATAGATGATATGCACATCCAGCCTGCTCCGATCCTCCGATATCTTTTCAAAAGATAAGAATTCAAGCTGTACGCCAAATGGCGTGTTTTCCATTTCGAATGTGCGGACAATTTTTTTGTCCTGTACAAAATCATGAAAGCATCCGTTGGCCCGGAAAACCACTTTTCCCTGTGGATCTTTTGTTTCAAACTGCCAGCTGCCATGCTTCTGGCCCTCGAGTTTCAGCACGGTGGTTCCCATCCACCGCTCAACGATCTCGGGCTCCGCATGGGCCCTGAAAAGCAGTTCCACCGGCAAATCAAATTCCCTGGAAATCCTGAGTTCCTGTTTGCCGTCTTCGGCGGTGACTGTTGTTTTCCGTTCCATAAAATACTATTTTTTTGGTTTGTATTTCTTCATGGTGGCTTCGAGCTTGTTAAACCGGTCATCCCAGCTATTGCGGAACGGTTCTATAAAATCCGCTACTTCCTTCATCTTGGTGGCATTTAATTGATAATAGATTTCCCTGCCTGTCCTGGTCTGGTGCAGCAGCGCGCATTCACTGAGTATTTCAATGTGTTTTGAAATCGTTTGCCGGGTGGAACCAAATTTTTCGGCGATGGACCCCGGCGTCATGGACTGGAGGGCCACCAGCATCAATATTGCCCGGCGGGTGGGGTCGGCGATCGCCTGAAATACATCTCTGCGGGTTTCCATTTATGCAGTTATTTGACTGCAAATATAATGCAGTTATTTAACTGCGCAAATTTTTATTTTTGTGATCGGGAGAGATAGCGCCGAACTGTCTAGTGCTTTAAGCTATAGTAGGAGATCGCCACACTGGTCGAATCGAAGAGGGTTAACCTGGTGGTCGTTAACTGCACAATCCGGACATAATCAGGCTGCACATTCTGGATCAGCAGGTTGGCGCTGTCCGCATCCCTGAATACAAAATGGTAATCGTAATAGCCATATCCGTTATAAAATAGCTGGCCGCCGTCGGGCCAAAAGACGGAATATACATTGGACAGATCCTGCGAATTGTTAGCGCCTCCGCGTGCGTAAATCAGCGTTCCGGTATTCGGACCGGCATAATTATAATACAAGGAATCAACCTGCCATTGCTTCCCCATCAATAGGTGGAAAACAGAATTGTCGGGCTGAACAACGACAACGGTATCCATCACGGTATTGGTTACCGAATTTGTTTTGGTGCAGGAGCTACCGGTCACCTGAAACACGACAATCAAACAAAGAAGGGCTAAAAATGGAAATAATCTTTTCATGCCGGTTTGGGGGTTAAAGACTAAATATATAGGAAATGTCTTCACCAGCGAAGTTTTTCGTGACCATATTGATCTCCATCATGAATCTTCATCTCATTATCTAGGGTTATTCTTCATTGTCATGAAATGATAGAACGATCTTGGCAGAGTACTAAAACTCAAGCTGTTGGGGATTCATGTATGGATTGGCGCTCGTCACTGCACTGATTTGAATTTCCAGACAAGATCCTGTCCGTTGCGCCTTTCAATCATGCTTCTATTGCCTGATTCCCCTTTGACGAACAGGATCCGTCCCCGGGTATTCGTCTTGGTAAAGAATACATGGTCTATCTCTTCATAGAGAAGCTCCGGTGGATGATTGCCTTTTATTAGTAGAAGGCTGTCGTTGCGCCATCGGACCTCGGCCGTTTTACTTTCGGTCAGTTCATAGATGCCTGTAAACTTTTGTATATCGGCCGATACCGGTTTGATAGCCGGTGGCAACTGTGGTATTTCGAATATCTGCATGCTGATCATGCGCCAATCAGTCCCCGTCTGATACCAGGTGTCTGCTGCCGCATACGTCGTATGCAGTTGCTGACCGTACACGGTTTCATATTCATCCGCCACATAATGGACGACGGCTACATTTCCGTGAAACAAGCACAGCGGCCGAATGACGTTGATATGTCCTGATACGCCTTTCGAAAAAGCGGAGAACCCCAGTAAAAAGTCTTTTCGGTTGGTAGCCGAGCCGTCTTCGGTAACAGCATGCCAGGCAGGATCCAGATATTTTGCCCAGGTTGCGGTGTCGCCGGGCAACGCGTCGCACAAAGCTTGTTCGATGCGCAGCAGGGTATTGGCTTTTGTGATACTGTCAGTTTGACCGTGCAAACTCGTTACCAAAAACAGCGTTCCTACCTGCATGACCATTACCCGAACCATAATTTTATTCATACAGAGTCTTTTTAATGCTCGAAATAATCATTCATCCCACAATTCCAAACTGGGAAGATCCGGTAAAGTCTGTTACGGCAGGCAAACCGAATATATTGTATCTTCAAAACCGGAATTATGTATAAATTTCTTGTCATCTTTTTACTCAGTCTATGGTATTCATCAGTGCATGCACAGGCTGGCAATGACAAGATAATGTTTTATATAGATTCTCTGCCCGTCACCCAGGATCCTCAACCCGACGATATACTGATACCTTCCGATGTCGCTGAAATCGTTCTCATTAAAAATAAAGATTCGCTTAAAATGCTCGGCCTTGAGCGTTTTGACGGCGTCAGTTATATTTTCACCAAAGCATACAGAAACAGGGACGATAGTGTAAGACGTATCCCAACATCAAAACAAATGGTAAGAAAAAACAGGATTTGGTATCTAAAAGATACGATGTATAGCGGTCCGTTTATCGACTACTATTACAACGGGAAAAAACAAGGTGATGGAATATTTACAAAGGGTAAACTGAGCGGCCGTAGGCGGATCTATTATCAAAATGGTGCAGTGTTGGCAGAAAAGCAGTTTGTCGACGGCTTGGAAAGCGGCCTGAGTGAAGAATATTATGACAATGGCGTTCTTCGGCAAAAAGGAATTTATGCAAATGGCCAGGAACAGGGTATTTGGTATGACTATTATCCAAATGGGCAAATTGAACTTCAAGGCAACTATTTGAATGGAGATATCACTGATTCTGTTTATAAATATTATTCCTCCGGTCGAATAAAAGAAATTGCATTTATTCATGACGGACAGGTAAAAACCGATCCTCAAAAGTTGAAAATCGACGGCTTCATAAAAAAAAGTAAAGAATGCAGCACCACGGGCGATATAAAGGGTGCGATTATGTATTGTAATAAAATAATCGAACTGGACAGCAGGTATGCGGACGCCTATTTTTCAAAAGCAACGCTTGAGCTAAATGATGAGAAATTTGATCTGGCAATTACCGACTTTGATTTGGCTTTAAAATATGAACCGTATATGAAGTTCGCCTTGGCTAACCGCGCCTTTGCGAGAATTCGACGACACGACCTTTCGAATAGTCGTTCGGTGTTTAAAAATAGTGAGGTCACGGTTCTCGCGGGCAAAGATGCAGATGACATTCCTGCTTCTGAAAAAGAAAAAATATGTGCCGATCTAAAACAGGCTTTATTTTTGGGCGACAAAGCAAAGATAGTTTTCGAAGCAAGGTCAAAATACTGTCAGTGAGTTCGAGAGAAGATAATTATTTGACCTATAGCCCTTTTTTGCCTTATCCATTGAACCCAAAACACTTTCGTCGATTCTTCGCGATGATTGGTCGATTGCTTTCTACAATTCAATGCCCTTTCTTGATATTTAAAATAAAAAACATGAAACAATATTTTTCCTTCATCGCCCTCGCCATCATCGCATTTGCCTTCACCCCCCTTGGCGATCCCATCACGGGTCATTGGATACATAAAAACAGTCATGGTGACATTGTCGAAAAAATCGAATTCCGCAGTAACGGAACCTTTGTAGCCAATTTGCCCACGGAAAACTACATCGTAGGAGGAAAATATAAATTCAAGAAAGATATGTTACTGGTGAGCGACACCTCCTGCAATGCGCTCTACTGGGGAAAGTATACAATCGCTTTTCAAGGAAAAGATTCCATCACACCTGCTGCGATTGAAGACACCTGCATGGGGCGAAAAATGAGCGCAGATAAAATGCTGTTTACGAGAGAATAGGACTACATATCTTGGTTGAAGGTATTTGACGTCGGCTATTGACTATTTGTCAGTTTGGCTTTACCATATTAGGTACTAAGCCCGAAATTTTTTCATACACGCCATCCGCCACAACAGCATGTCCAAACCCACATCCGCTGTTATAGTCAGCCGTCGTCTCTTTGACCTCAACTTTATCCGGAAAAAATCGAAAACTTATTCGACAAGAAGGATCATCACCGGTGGTATACATTGCACGGTTGAATCGGTAAGCAACGGTATCAAACGCCTCACCTGAATTGTAACTGGGTGCGCCCTTATTTATCGCAAGCCAGACAATAATTTTATTTTTAGAAATCATGTGAACCCTTACTTCACCTGTACAGCCGTCGATGTTCTCATTTATTGCACTCCCTTTACTCTGAAATTCATAAGTTCCTGTCGGATTCTCAGTATTGGAATCCAAATTCCCTACCATCGCAATTGCTGTGGGATGTATTTCGCTGACGAATACATTTCCCACTGGCTTAGCTGTTGCCGAATCAAGGACAATGCCTGCTTCAGCAATGTGTTGACCGCATCCCATAAATCCAACTGATAATACCCAAAAAACAAAAACCGGGATTTTTTTGCCCATCTTCATGCAGATATATTTTTTCAAGCTTCGCTAATTTATGAGGAAACCCAGCCAGATAATCCCATCACCATGGCCGCTCCCAGCGCCGATGCCTGGGACACTTCCGCCGGCATAATTTCCAAATCCGGAAATGCTTTATGCAACAAATGCATAAAGACCGGATTTTCGGAAAATCCGCCGGAGACCAGGACCTGCCTGACCGGGTGATTCAGTACTTTCCGGATGCCGGACGACAAAACGGCCATAATTTGATCCATCAACTCAAAATAATCTTTTTCATACGTACCAGCCGGAAACAAATGAAGTCTTGAGGCCTGGTCTTTGTCAATCTCCATATATGCGTTGGATTTTCTTTGATGCCGGATCGCCAGCGCGCCAGCCTGTTCCTCATGCCTGAATCCTGCGGGCGACCGGTGTGCTTTTACCGGCATGCCCCGGTAGTCCATATAACAGAGACAATCATGCGCCAACGCATCATCTGTCAGCGGCGCCGCGTCGAACGGATTGAGACAAACACACCAGCTCCCGGTGGAGATCAGCAAAAACGGTTCGGCGACAGATAGCTGGTAAGGAATCAGCGCGGCTGTGCTATCGTGGATCCCGTTGCCCACTTCCAGTGAACGCCCCTGGTAATTGATGAAGCGGGTATTGTCGGACGAGCCAATCGGCGCGAATAAACGAATGAGTTGCTCCTGCTCCACCCAGTCATGATATTTATTTTTAGTAAAATCCCACAACGCGGTATGACAGCCGATACTTCCCGTACCGGAAACATGGCAACCCGAAATCAGCGAAGCAAGGTATTCCGGCAAGTGCAGCACCCGGTGAACGCGCGCAAACAACGCGGGCTGTTCTTTTTTTATTCTAAAGACTTGCAACCCGCTGTTGAGACTGCCCGTGACCGGAGCCGCCGTTTCTTTCGCCAGCATACCGGCTGGATCACATAACCGGAGAAACTGGTTCAGCAGATCCGACGGATATGGTTTGAGGTAATTATACAGCGGAGCGATGACCCTGCCCGCTTCATCGAGATAAACAAGACTCGCACCGTAGGCCGCAACATTCACCGCAACAATATTGAAATCGGCATTCGAAAACAACTGATCAAGGGTTTGTAAGATCCAGCGCTCCAGCAATTCCAGGTCCTCCGTGGGAAAACCATCTTCATCCTTGGTCTCCGGCAACTGCTCCGTTCTTTCATAAAC
Organism: uncultured Puia sp.; assembly: GCA_964658175.1. Lineage (GTDB taxonomy): Bacteria > Bacteroidota > Bacteroidia > Chitinophagales > Chitinophagaceae > Puia. Next base: position 10,948 of record CAZZYD010000013.1, read on the forward strand.
GCAAACATATTGCCGGTTAAAAAGGCAAATCTTCTTATTCGTTTTACCAATGTCAAATATGGCGATGCAGTCCGTCACAGACCGGTGGCTTGTATTTTATTTCCGCGTGCCTTTACCAAACCCGCGCGGATACCTGCCGACCGGAACACGCCCAGCGGATCCAGCGCGCCGCCGGCACGAAGCCTCGCTTCCGCTACGATGGCACGAACATCCGTGCGGAAGGCGGCCTGCAAAACTTCCTGCGCCAGGGACGCATCGTTTTTATGCTGGGCCGCGGATAATTTTTGCCGGTCGATCAGCAAACTCTGTGCATAGGCCAGTTGGATCGCTTCCACAGACTGCAACAGATCTTCCAGTGGATCTTTTACATTGTGTGACGCGTCGATCATCCAGGCGAGGTCCGTCGCATGATTCATGCCCCGCGCATCCATGCCTTCCACCAGTTCATTGAAGATTAAAAACAGCTGGTACGGACGCAGGGATCCCACGGTCAGGTCGTCATCGCCATATTTGCTGTCGTTGAAATGAAAGCCACCCAGTTTTTTATCCATGAGCAAAATCGCCACGATCTGCTCGATGTTTGCATTGGGGAGATGATGACCCAGATCGACGAGGGTAAACGCCTTCGGACCAAGCCGGGAAGCCAGCAAATGCGATTGGCCCCAGTCGCCGACCGTCATCGAATAAAAATTGGGTTCGAACGCCTTGTATTCGATAAATAAATTCCAGTCATTCGGCAATGCCGCATATATTTCCGCCAGACTGTCCAGCGTATTTTCAAATGCTTTCCTGAAATTCACCTGACCCGGAAAACTGGATCCGTCCGAAAGCCAGACCGTCAGCGCCTTCGATCCCAGCGGCACTCCCTGGCGGATCACATCGATATTGTGTGCAATGGCCTGGTCACGCACGGATTTGTCGACATGCTGTAAGGAACCGAACTTATAAGATTTTTTTTGTCCGGGCTGATCCTGAAATGTATTCGAATTCATGGCATCGAATGCCAACCCATATTTCTTCGCAAGCTTATTGATCCGCGTGGGCGCCTTTGTCTCATCCCAGGGAATATGCAGCGATATTTTTCCGCTGGCGCGGTTGAGGCTGTGCAACAATGCCACGTCCTCCATCTTCTCCTCGAGGTTGCGCGGTTCGCCGGCACCCGGGAAACGACCGAAACGGGTGCCGCCGGTTCCCAACGCCCAGGAGGGAATCGCCACCTGGAATGCCATGAGTTTCTCCACTGTGGTTTCAATCCCCGGCTGTGATTGCCGGATAAAATCAAAACTCCGCTGGTGATTGGTGAGCAGGCGCTTATTGCTGTCCGTGATATAATTCTGGTCAGGCATCGTTATTTTTTTACCGCGGGAAAGCCATGGGCATTCCGCCATCGACATTAAGCATGTTCCCGGTAGATTTGTTCAGCATCCCACTCACAAAAACAAAGCAGGCGGCTGCGATGTCTTCCGGTAATAATATTTCATTGAGTAAATTCCGTTTCGCATAATAGGCGGGCAGTTCGGCGACCGTAATGCCATAGGCTTTGGCCCGTCCTTCCGCCCAGGCACCTTCCCAGATCTTTGAATCCGTGATGATCGCATCGGGGTTTACGGTATTGACACGGATTTTTTCGACGCCAAGTTCGGCGGCGCTGAGGCGACTCAGGTGCAGTTGCGCTGCTTTGGCCGAGCCATAGCCTGCGTTGTTCGGTCCGCTCACCATCGCATTCTTGCTCACAATATTTAATATATCCCCGCCCCGTTGTTGCTGCCGCATCATCCGCGCGCCCGCCTGCGTTACCAGAAACTGACCTTTCACCAATACATCGTACAACAGATCCCAATCGGCGCCGGTATGTTCTTCGATCGTTTTCGAAATTGATAAGCCGGCACAGTTCACCACGATATCTACGCCGCCGAAATATTGTGCCGTTGTGTCGAATGCTTCATCGATTGTTTTCTTGTTCGTCACATCCAGAACGGCCGACGCAAATACATCCTTTCCATATTGCTGCGCGAATTCATTTTTTGCTTTTTCAAGCCTCGATTCATCGTTGTCATTCACCAGCACGCAGGCGCCTTCATCAGCAAACCGTTTGGCAATGGCTTTGCCGATGCCACCCGCACTTCCCGTAACCAGCGCGATGCGGCCGGTGAGTGGTTTCGGCTTCGGCATCCGTTTCAGTTTCGCCTCTTCGAGCAGCCAGTATTCGATATCAAAAGCTTCCTGCCGCGGTAGGGCCGTGTATTCCGAAATCGCTTCCGCACCCTTCATCACGTTGATGGCATTGGTATAAAATTCGGCAGCCACACGGGCGGTTTGTTTGTCCTTGGCAAAACTGAACATGCCGACGCCGGGATAGAGAATCACGACGGGATTGGGATCGCGCATGGCCGGACTATCCGCATGTTTGCAGCGGTTGTAATAATCCGCATATGCCTTACGATAGGTTTCAAACAAATCCGGTAACTGGTCCGCCCCGACATTTTCGGGCAGCAGCAGCGGGGCGATTTTCGTGCGTAGAAAATGATCGGGACAACTGGTCCCCATCGGTGCCAGGCGCGAAAGATCACGCCCATTGACGAATTCCAGCACGCGTTGGTCATCGGAAAAATGCCCGATCATCAACTGTTTGGAAGAACAATATCCCCGCAGCACGGGCGCCATGGCCGCGGCAATCGCCAATCGTTCATTTTTTTCTTTTGACTGAATTCCTTGTCCACCGAAAGCGGGTCCTTTCTTTTTATAGTTCGATTCGAGATAGGCAGCGCATTGCTCAACGGTTTCCAGTGTATTCAGATAGGACTCGTAGGCGGTATTTCCCCAGGTAAACAGCCCGTGCGAACCAAGCATGATGCCACGGATACCGGGATTTTTATCGAGGCATTCTTTCAGTTTGAGTCCGAGGTCGAATCCCGGTCTTTGCCAGGGTACCCAGCCGATGGCTCCCTTAAAGACTTCCTGCGTAATACGTTCTCCGTCTTTGGCCGCAGCGATCGCGATGGCGGCATCGGGGTGCAGGTGGTCAATGTGTTTAAACGGCAGAAAACCATGCAGCGGCGTATCAATCGACGGTGCGCGGGAGTCAAGGTCAAAAATGCAATGATTGAATTTCTCCACCATCTCATCTTCGGTTGCCAGTCCCCGGTAGATCTGCCGCAGCGAGCGAAGCCGGTCGAGGTAGAGCGCGGCGAGTCCATTTCTTTTCAGTGTTCCCAGGTCTCCCCCGCTGCCCTTGATCCACATCACTTCAACCGGAGATCCGGTGAGCGGATCCTTTTCAGTTGTTTTGACAGAAGTGTTGCCGCCACCGTAATTGGTCAGGCGCAGGTCGGCCCCGAGCAGGTTCGACCGGTAAAGCAAAAGACCCGTTTCATCCCCCGCCAGTGCGGCGGCTTTTTCCTCATCCCATAAATACGATACATGCTGAAATGTGTTGGTCATATCCTGAATTTCAGATTATTTACTGTTGCCGACGCCCACCAGGATCACAGCTCCCAGAATGATGGCGATACCTGCGATGATCGTCTTTTTTGTGCGGGCGCTCACGCCGCTCCATTCCTTCAAAGATAAACCCCAGCCGTTTGCCACCAGGATGATAAACGACATATGCAGGATCCAGGAGCTCGCACCGTTGCCCAGTTTGGACGCGCCCATCCCATAAAAGAAAAATTGCAGGAACCAGAGCGTGCCCGCCATCCCGCAGTAAAAATAATTGTCGGTCAGCGGTTTTTTTGTGTCCACATATTCTCCACCCGAATGACGCTTTATATTCAGGACAATACAATAGACCGCGTTGGTGGCCAGTCCGCCCCAGAGGATCACGACAAAGATGATATTGTTCTGGTAGAGCGGATTGCAGCCGGCGGCCAGGGCTGCATCGGCGAGGGGCTTTCCGGCTTCGATGCCAAAATTGAAACAGGCGCTTAATATTCCCGAGACCAGCGCCAGCACGAGTCCCCGGCCGAGGCGGAATTCACCATCCTTCTTTGCCTCCGTAACCAGTTCTTTTTCTTTTCTGAATCCGGCAAATCCGCAAACAGCAATACCAACCAGGCACAGCCCGATACCAATGAGTATCATCCGTCCACCGGGCGATGACAGCAAGTCGGTAATACTTGTTTTTCCTTTTATCGGAAAGAAATTATAATAGAGTGCGGGCATCAGTGCACCGAAGGCGGCACAGCATCCGAGGATCACCGTATTGCCCAGCGACATGCCCAAAAAGCGAACGCCGAGGCCATAGGTGAGTCCGCCCACGCCCCACAGTATCCCAAACAAGATCGTGTATTGAAGCACCAGTACGGGCGCGTGCTGAATGAGTAAAGCAAACCCGGGAATCGTGATGGCGGCGGCGATGGGTGGTACGATCAGCCAGGAGAACAATCCACCGACGAGCCAGAAAGTCTCCCAGCTCCAGCCCCTGACTTTTTTATACGGCATATAAAAGCTGCCGGATGCGAAACCGCCAAAAAAATGAAAGATGATGCCGAGCAATCCCTGCATGACAAGCGGGTCGTTTAATTTCGTTGGTCCGGGTTCCACACCGATTCCTGGTGGCTCCTGCCCGAACCCAGGTCCAGGCTGCGTCCATCCGGCATCAGCACCGTTGCCCGCGTATTGGCGGGGATACTGATGTCAAGTACAAACTGTTGCTGTTTGGTCTTCCAATGTACGGCAATCAAGCCATAAGGCGATTGCAATTCTGCGTCTACCTGGTCGAGCCGGCCGCCCGGATGCGGTTCGATCCGGATATGCTTATATCCCGGACCGTTGTCGTAGGTATCGATGCCGGCCACGCTGCGGTACAGCCAGTCCCCGATGGCGCCGTAAGAGTAGTGATTGAAAGAATTCATATTGGGCGTCTGAAAACTACTGTCAGGCTTGATCCCATCCCAGCGTTCCCAGATCGTGGTCGCACCCATTTTCACGGGGTATAACCAGGACGGATAGGTTTCCTGCAGCAATAATTTGTAGGCGACGTCGGTATGACCGAATCGGGTGAGGACTTCGCACAAATAGGGCGTGCCTAAAAAACCTGTGGTCAGGTGATCATCATAACTTTTAATATTCTCTACCAGTCTGTCGGCCGCCTGTTTGCGCAGGCTGTCCGGCAGCATATCAAAATTCAGGGCCAGCGTATAGGCCGTTTGCGTGCCGGAAACCAGTCTGCCCGAGGGCGTCAGATACTCTTTCACAAAAGCGGCCTTGATTTTTTGCAGCGACTGACTGTACAAAACGGAGTCGTCGGTTTTATGAAGCACGGAAGCCGCATTGATGAGCAGTTGGGTGGAATGAGCATAAAAACACTGGGCGATTAAATATTTATCCGTCACCGCGGCCCGTCCATCGTTGTCATCCTCCGGTCTGAAAAAAAGCCAGTCGCCAAAATGAAACCCGCTGTTCCACAAATCATGGACGGCCACTTTGCGGATCGACTCGACATAGGATTTCATACTGCTGAACTGATCAGCCAGTATCGTTGGATCGCCATAGGCGAGGTATACATTCCAGGGAACGATCGTGGCAACATCTGCCCAGCCGGCACTGTTCGCCGCGCCTGGTCCCAACACGTTGGGCACGACAAAAGGAACACGGCCATCTACCTGATCTGCTGCCACATCCTTCATCCATTTGGCGAAGAAATTTTCGACCTGCATATTGTAGGTAGCCGTTCGCGAAAAAACCTGCGCATCACCGGTCCAGCCAAGCCGCTCGTCACGCTGCGGACAATCCGTGGGTACATCCAGAAAATTTCCTTTCTGTCCCCACTGAATATTATGCTGTAGTTGATTGATGAGCGGATTGGAACAGGAGAAACTGCCTGTCGGTTCCATATCCGAATAAAGCGCGACCGCCGTCAGGTCTTCTTTTTTCAAATCTCCCGGATAGCCTTCGATTTTTATATACCGGAACCCGTGGAAGGTAAAATGCGGTTCGAAGGTTTCAGTTTTGCCGCCCGCCAGGATATAGATGTCCTGCGCCCGCGCATGCCGCAGGTTGTCGGTGTAGAAATTCCCTGCCTTATCCAAGACTTCCGCATGCGAGATCTTAATGCTGTCGCCGGATTTTCCGCTGGCATTGAGCTTTACCCAGCCCACCAGGTTCTGCCCAAAATCCACAATGGTTTCACCCTTCGGTGCTTTGAAAATATGAACAGGTGTAAATGTCTCATGCCTCGTGACAGGCTCGTTCCCGGTCGCGATCAGGTTCTCAAACGAACCGGCGATTTCAACGGCGTTTGTCCATACGGGTTTGTTCTCCCGGTGATCGATGGTTTCGCCGTCGTAGATCTCGGCTTTTCGAATGTCCGATTCCGCGGCCTGCCAACTTTTGTCGGACCCGATGATTTCCTGGCTGCCATCCATATAGACGATCTGCAATTGAAAGAGCAGGGCGAGATCTTTTCCAAACACATCTCGCAATTTATCCCAGGTGAGCGGGCCGCGGTACCAGCCATTGGCGAGGGTTATATCCAATACGTTTTGTCCGGCATGCAGCTGACTGGTAAGGTCGTACGCCTGGTATTGCAAACGCGTGTGGTAGCTTGTCCAACCGGGCGTCAGATAGGCTTCGCCGATCCTGGATTCATTCAGCTTTGCTTCATAAAGTCCGTGGGCCGTAATGAAAGCAGTGGCGCTTCGAACGGGTTTTTTAGTTTGAAATATTTTCCGGAGCACGGGAATGCCGGTGAGCGTGCTGTCGGGTGCGATCCATTTGGCGGACCAGTCACTGGGTTGGAGCAAACCCATCTGAAAACCAGCGAATGCCCAGGCCGATGACTGATGGTGGTTATCGAATACACGCACCTGCCAGCGGTAAGGCAGGGCGGACTGCAATGCCTGTCCCTGATAGGCTACCGCAACCGAGGAATTGCTGCTGACCCTGCCGCTGTTCCATACAATTTTTTTTTCCTGCAGCACCCGGATCTCGTAGCCCGTTTGCAGGGTGCCGGATGCGGTGCTGGTTATTTGCCAGCTAAATCGCGGATGAACCGCATCGATGCCCAGCGGTTGCAGGCGGTGTTCGCAGCGGAGGTTTTTGACAGTCAATTGTGCCTGGGCAAAATGGGTGATGAGCAGGAGAAGCCAGCAAGCGTTTCTTTTCATGGTGTGGCAAATAAGATGATTTGGTAAAACTACGATCTTGACAATGATTGTCCTAAACGCCCCCACAGATTGTCCTTTCCCACGCCTTCTTCACTGGTCGGTTTATGTAATTTCAACGCATGAAAATAGTACGCGTAGTCTATACTGTCAGGCCCGGTTTTGTGGCCACTAACCAGCAAAATATTTCAGCCATTGTGCAGGAATTGAAAACACTGGCACATCCGGGCATTAAATACAGTGCCTGGTTATTGCCCGACGGCAAGACCTTTATGCACTTTGACCAGTTTGAAAATGACGCGGCGCATCACGTATTGGAAAGTCTTGCATCCTTCAAAAAATTCGATAAGGAACTGTCAGACAGTCAATGGGAAAAGGAGCCCACTCTTGAATTGCTGAGTCTGGTCGCTGCTACAGAATCTTACTTCTGATTTTAGGGGTTCTGTTTCACGCAAAGACGCAAAGATCCGCCAAGGCGCAAAGAGGTAAATCTTTGCGCCTTGGTTATGAAGTTAAATCCACCACTCTTTTCTTTGCGTCTTTGCGTGCACCCATACCTCATTCACTCCGCAAACTCTTCACCGGATTCGCCAAAGCTGCCTGCACAGCACGGAAGCAGATGGTGAGCAATGCGATGCCGGCGGTGATCATGCCGGCGAGGACAAAAATCAACCAGCTTAACTGCGTATGATACGCGTATCCCTGCAGAAATCGGCTGAGTCCAAACCAGGCCAATGGGAAAGCGATGGCGGCGGCGATCACGACCAGCAGTAAAAAATCCTTTGACAGCATCACGACGATCTGCGAAACATTCGCTCCGAGCACCTTTCGCACACCAATTTCCTTGAATTTGGTTTCGGCAGTAAAAGTAACCAGACCAAAAAGGCCGAGGCAGGAAATGAGGATGGTGATGATCGAAAAATAGTTGAATATTTTTCCAACCCGCTGATCCGACTTATACATCTTATCGAAGGCCGCATCCAGGAAATCATATTCGAAACTGAAATCCGGATTATAGGTTTTCCATACTTTACCAACCGCTGCCAGAGCGGCGGCCGATCCATTGGCGTTTGTCCGCACGTACATTTTACGGCAGTTTGAGGGATCGTAATAAAGAATCAGCGGATCGATTTTCTGCCGCAGGTTTTGAAAATTAAAATCTTTCACTATCCCGACGATGGTGCCTTTCCGGTCATGATAGGTAAATCGCTTGCCGACCGGATCTTTCAGCCCCATTTGCGCAATGGCGGTCTGGTTCAGCATGAAATGACTGCTGTCTGCCGGCGTACCCGAAAATCCGGTTCCCGCCATCAACTTGATGTGCATAAGCGATAAAAAGTTCCGCTCAATGGCCATCTGGTTTATGATAAATGATTTCTGTGCCACCGTTTTCCCATCCCAGTCCGCGTCGCCGGTGGACGAATAATTCTGCGCAATATCCCCGCTGGCAGCGCTCACATCCAATATGCCCGGTTGTTTGAGGAGTTCATTGCGTGCGGCAGCGTAGCGACTGCCCAGGTCACGCATGGGCAGGTTAAACACATTTTCCTTATCATAACCGACATTTTTTTCACGGATAAACCGCATTTGCTGGCTGATGACCATCGTGCTGATGATGAGCAGGATCGAACAGGTAAACTGTACGACCACCAGCGCTTTCCTGAATTGTCCCTTGCTGCCGAGTCCGGACAATTTTCCTTTCATCGCTTCCAGTGGCTTGAAGGAGGCCAGGGTCATCGCCGGGTAAACGCCCGCCAGTAAAAAAGTAGCCAGGAAGGTGATACCGTAAATGGCGAGCACGGCAGGATCCAGGGGGTTGAATACGATGGACTTTCCGGAAAGGTCATTATACAGCGGTATCACGGCGATCAGCAAAAGGGTCGCAACGGCCAGCGAGATCAGAAAGAGTAGCAGGGATTCACTCACGAACTGCCAGAACAGGTTGCCCGTGCCGGCGCCGATGATTTTGCGTATGCTGATTTCCTTCGACCGTTTGGCTGCCCGGGAGGTGATCAGGTTTACGTAGTTGATGCAGGCGATGATCAGCACCACGATGGCCACAATAAAAAATATCCGCACGATGGTCATCCCACGCTCATTCCCGCTGGAATCATATAGATGCATTTTCGCCATGGGCGACACGAGGTACGACAACTGGTTTGTAAAATCACTGGCGCCCTGCTGCTTTTTATGGATCGCCGCCAGTTTTACCGCCACAGCATGCGGGTCGGCACCCGGCTTCAGTAACAGGTAGGTGTCATGATTATAATTTCCCCAGTCTTCATTCAGGTGTTTCCAGTACCCGGAGCCGTCATAATGGTCGTTGAGCAGCTCGAAATTGAAAACCATGTCATAATCAATCGATGAATTCGACGGAAAGTCCTTCATCACACCCGTGACCACATAAATCTTTTTATCGTCCCCCAGGATTTGCTTTCCCATCGGGTCTACCGTTCCAAAAAATGTTCGCGCGGTCGTGGCCGAAAGGATCACAGAATGGCTGTTAGTGAATGGGTGGTTCCGGTTTCCTTTTAACAGCGGAAAATTGAACATGCGGAAGAAGGAACTGTCTACCAGACCCGTACCCGTTTCGAAAAATTTTTTGTCCCCGATGGTATAGAGACTGTTGTCATAGTTGCCCGTGATGCGGCAAACATCTTCCACCTCCGGAATTTCCGTTTTTGCGAATACGGCTAGCGGCGCCGAGGTATTGTCCCAGACCGTTGCGCTGGCATCTTTCCCGAATTTGGCCGAGACATGGTACAACTGCCGAAGGTGCTGGTGAAAGCCATCAAATCTCATTTCATCCTGCACCCAGAGCAGGAGCAGGATGCTGGTGGCCAGGCCGAGGGAAAGACCGATGATATTGACGACGGCGTAAAAGCGGCTTTTCTGCAGATTTCGCCAGGCACTGATAAAATAACTTTTAAGCATCCCATTGAACCACCACTATGATGCCATTCGAAAATCCGCTGATTTTTAGTCATTTGCGAACTTCCGTCCAAAGAGATCGTCCGATTACGATACAATCCGCCGTTCACCCGCGAACAGCATCGGCGCATGGCAACGCAAAAAGCCCGGCGGATCTTTGAACCGGCGGACTTATTTGCTCAACTCTTTTCGTTTTTACATCTTGATCGATTTGGCAGCCGCATCGATCACATCGGCAACGGCTTGTGCCTGGGAGATGAAAATCAGATGACTGCCTTTGATCTCTGTAACCTTTCCTCCCGTGCGTTTACCCATGAAACGTTCCAGGTCCGGTTGGATCGTATGATCTTCCGTTGCTACCAGGTACCAGGTAGGCTTTGATTTCCAGGCTGGCGTTACGAACTTGTATCCAAAGGAGGCTGATGCCACCGGCACCTGCGAATCGGCCATGAAAGCCGCATCATCCGCCGGAATGTCGGCGCAGAATCCTGAATGATATTTACCCAGATCATACCAGCTGAATCCGCTGGCCGGCGGCAGAATGCCCGTTTTTGGATCCGGTGGATAGGAAGACAAGAGACCGATCAGCGTTTCACCTGAATCGGGCGCAAAAGCAGAAACATATACCAGTCCCGCCACTTTCGGAGAATTACCCGCAATGGTGATGATCGCGCCGCCGTACGAGTGGCCGACCAGTATGGCCGGTCCATCCTGGCGATCCAATACGCGGGCAGTAGTAGCCGCATCTTCATCGAGCCCGGTGTTGGGATTGCCTACCACACTTACTTTATATCCGCGTTTTTTCAGAATGTCGTATAATTTTCGCCATCCGGAACCATCTGCAAAGGCGCCGTGTACCAACACAATATTTTTTACCTGCGCCTGCGCCGTGCCGCCTGTCAGAAAGCTAACGCCGGCCAGCAGTAGGAAGGCGACGAGGAAATGGTGGAATCTGCGATCTTGTTTCATACTTGCTCAATTTTTGATTTGAGCCACAAAACTAACGCGGCCGCTGATTGCACGCAATGGAGAATCAACGCCTGTTGATGTACATAATATCGTTTGGCCCTCGCGCAAAGAAAAAACAGCCGGATTGCAGGACCTTCCTAACTTTAGGATATCTGAAACCAGTACACATGAGCAAACAAATAAAAAAGACCGATACGGGAGAAGAATCAACACCGAAAAAAATATACGGAGATCCGGAATTCGGACCGGAAGAAGATATATTTAACCGGGCTAAAAAAGAGTCCCTTGGCGATGATGCGCCCGAGGGCGATGAAGACATCGACCTCGATGTTCCGGGGTCCGAACTTGATGACGACGACGAAAAGATCGGGGAAGAAGACGAGGAAAATAATTATTACAGCCTGGGCGGCGATGACCATAATAATCTGAAGGAAGACCAGGGTGATAATGACTGATCCATTGGCCCCGTTACCAGCCATGCTATGCTGAAGAATTTTTTAATTGCGCTTTTCCTTATCATTTTTTTTGTTTCGGCAAGGAGCCAGGATGCCTCTTTGCCGGAAGACAGCCTCCGCGCCCTGCTCCGGGCGGGAACGGGCCAGCCATCGGCGGCGCGCGTACAGTTTGGTGCGGCGCTGATGAGCCTCCACGTTCCGGGTGATCATGTGTTCGACAGCCTGCGGGATATGCTGGTGGAAGAAGCCGAAGCAAGCCGCGACCGATCACTGATGGCATTGACCTACGACGCCATTGCCCGAAGCTATCTCAGTTATCAGGAAAACGGCGTATTTCTCACTGCGGCTAAGAACTATGCGGACAAATGCCTGCAGGTCGCCAACGAAAGCGGTCTGACTGCATTCAAAGTGTCCGCGTATATTCGTTATGCTGAATATTACAACAACAAGTCCGACAATCAAAAAGCGCTTGACTATGCCAATCAGGCGATGTCCGCGGCGTCGGCCGAAGGTTCCGACAGCCTCCTGACGATCGCCTATTCGTCCATTGCTGCCACATACGATGACATGGCAAACAGACTTTCCGCCTTCCAGGCGCTGCTGAATGAACGCGAGTTTGCCGAAAAATCGAAGGTCCATCCGCTGATCGTCAAAAGCTATTTCGATCTGGGTGGATTTTACGCCGATCAGGAAGACTGGGAAAAAGCAAAGGATTTCTATGCGCTGGCACTGGCCAGGAGCCGGCAATGGAACCTGCCCAGCCAGATATTCCGCTCGCTGCGTCACCTGGGACGGAGTTATTTCAGCCAGAAGAATGAACCCCTGGGACTATCCTTTGAAAATAAAGCATTGGCCTATGCGGATTCCATGCATCTCCCAAACCTGAAAATTCAGGCCTATATAGATCTGCTGAATCATTATTTCAATACTGCTGATCCGAACAAGGGATTTGCTTTTCTCAAAGCGCATCCGGAACTGATGGATTTCATCCGGAATATCGGCCTTGAATATCAGATCAATAAATTATATGCGGTCCTTGAAAAGGACCGCCATCAATACGATTCGGCCTATTATTATCTCCATCTTGCCTTGCCGAAAGAGTATGGCCAGTCCGCAGGCTTCGGGGAGAAAATGCAATTCACCTATCAGATCGTCGAGATACTCCAACTGCAGAAAAAATTTGAAAAAGAAAAAGAGGCGCTGCTGCTGATCGACCGGTTCGCGGATTCTGCCCATAACCTTTATTACAAAAAGAACGTGTCGCTCGACCTGGACTCCGTGTACGAAGCCATGGGCGACTATAAAAATGCCCAGCATTATCTGGGCCAGTACATCATTTACCGGGATTCGCTTGAATCCCTCTCCAAACAAAAGGACCTGGTGAATATTGAAATCGAAAATGCGAATCACCGCGCCATTGAACAGAAACTGGCGGAAGAAGAAGCCACCCGTACCCGCAACAATGTCGAATACCTAGGCATCACGGCCGCGATCGCTTCCGTATTCATCCTGCTGGTATTGTTCGGCGTGTTCCGGATTTCACCCGCCGTGATCAAGGCGCTGGGATTCTTCGCCTTTATCTTTCTCTTTGAATTTATCGTTCTGCTGCTGGACCAGCAGATCCATGAGTTCACCCACGGAGAGCCCTGGAAAGTCCTCGGCGTAAAAATCCTGATCATCTCCCTGCTGCTGCCCTTCCATCACTGGCTGGAAGAAAAAATGCTGCATTATCTTACCAAAAAAGTTCCCGGTATTTCGAAAAAGCAGCCTGTCGCTTCCGAACCGCCAGCAAGCGTTTGATTTTTTGAAACGTCATCTTTTCCCGGTGAGCTGATCGAGATAAGCGTAGATGTCGCTCAGATCGCGGCGTTGCGCAGGGCTAAGTTTTTCGGGACGGTCTACGCACTCAACCAGGACATGACTGGGCCACTCAAGCGAAAATGAAGATGATTCCCGATCATATGCCACTTCGGTATCCATTCCGCAGGAGACCGTACCAAAATTTTTTTTGCGAAGTGTTGCCAGCAAGTCATTTAATTGCGCTTGCGAAAAGTGATAGACTTTTTTAATATTTCTTTTACCCCGCGTATTGACATAGTAACTCTTGTCCTGCGAAATGACAAGACTGTCGTATCCTGTCCGCATACCACAACATGAGGTGCTGATCAGCCGCATGCCCGGTTGCCAGCTTACAGGAACCGTATCCTGGGCTATCCCGGGGGCGGCAATGAAAAGAATGGAAATGACCATTAAACAATAGGGGATCGCCTTCATACAGATGAGTTGTGGGAACAAAACGATTTCCGGCGCCAAAATGTTGTCCGAACGACCCGGACGGGACAAAATGCATCTGACCAGAAATCTAAACTGCCTGGGCCGGTAAAAGTTTTTTTCAAAAGACTGTTTCCCCTTTTCATCTTCCCGCGACTAATACAATACCACCGCCTGAAACGGTCTGACTGATAACCATCCGGCATCGCCGTCAACTTCGTCATATAGCAAGCAATCAACTGAGGCCGGCTGTTTTCACAGCGGGCCTTCATTTTTTTATACCGCCCGAAGTCTCCGCGCCAAAAAAGATCATGGCCGCCGATGCGCCTTCCATCTGGAAATGGATCACCGCGCGGCCCTTCGAATCGCGGAAGATGGATGCGTTGCCGGAAACCTGGAAGTTCTTGTCGGCGGCATACTGTGTTATATAGTCATATTCGCCGCTTTGATTGGTGATCAGGATCACGGCGCCACGCCCGGTGGCAGGATTTATTTTTTCATAGATCTCCGGGCTATGTCCGGGCGACCCCGTGCGGATCATGGGCGCTTCCTCCATATCGTCCCGAACCCGTTTGTATTGATCGATGGTACGGGCAAATGCAGTGACGGCAGTGTCGCTCAACGAAAGAATATCTCCCCAAACGCCATTCTGCCCGAGGATCAGCGAAGCAATATTTATTTTCTGCGACGCGGCAGATCCATCGGCCAGGTAATGCGCCAGGAAGAGATTGGAAGGAATCCACCGGTCATAATCGAGCACGCTGCGCAGGAACCAGCCGCGCGCCGGACCGGGATGCACAAAAATATTGGTGTTACCATCGGCCAGCGGACTCTGCCAGGTGGGCGCCAGATCGAAATTGTGGAAATAGGGACCATTGTTCAGCAGAAAATATTTCCCCGAACTTAAAAATTCGAGCCCGACACTCCGTCCCGGTTCTGTGATGTCAAAGTCCACGATCACACCGGGACAGGCGGCCACCACTTTGTCGATGATCTTCGACAGGTAGAGCGGCTGAAGAAAAGCATAACGCTGTGCCCGCTCCTCCGCTGTATTTTCCAGGCCGCCATGCAGGTGATGCGCGTCATTGCAACCATACTGCGCGATACCGTCCCATTTGAAATACGAAACGCCCAGGGTCTTCACGAGCTCAATCAGCCGACCCGCAAATTGCTCCCAGTAATTGCTCACCAGGCAAAGCCCCGAACTCGGCGGAGATTCCCATACCATCGCCGGCGGAGGTATACTGTCGTTCCACGACATGCGGTTGGCGACATTCGATGCATACGCGCGGCTACTCACCGCTGCCATCGTGGGATTAAACCAGAGACCCAGTTTCATGCCGTACGAAGCCAGCTTTCTCTTCACGGCCTGCAAAGTATCCGGGAATGCCTTGGTATTTACTTCCCAGTCGCCGGTCAGGTTGAACCAGCCCACATCAATCACATACACTTCGATCCCCATGGCGTGCGCGCGGTCGATTTCTTTCATGGTCTGACTGAGATTGGCGGTGGAGAGATAGGCGGCACCCTCCTGAAAATGCTTCTTCTCCTGCCTGCCCCAGGTGTTGTAAAAAAGATAGGGCTTGCGGCTTTCCGAATTGCTGCTGAGGTGATGAAGTATGAATTGACGATAAGATGCCGCCAGCATATCGATGTTACCGGGTACCATTGCCAGCTCAAGCCAGGGACTGTTGAAATTACCGGCAGGTTCGCCGGATAGATAATTCCCTTTCACCGCGTCGATCGAAATCCGTCCCGGGGGTCGCAACTGAAATTCCAGGAACCGGTCACCATACTGCGAACCGTGTTCATAGGCGATCAGAAAAGGCGTTCTTTTAACCGTACCCGCGAGGATCGGCCCCATCACGGATTGGCTGTCTTCAAAATATCGTTGGCCGACGACCCGCTCGCTCAGGTGCGTGGCATGCACCCGTTCATCATAATCCGACAGGGCGATTTCGGTAAGGTTCATCGTATCAGCCTGCATTTGCAGGTAACGAATGTGGTCGACCTTAATTTTTTTGGTGAGCCGGTAGCGTGGGTCAGCCAGCAAACGGTAGCGGAAACGCAGTACCGGATTGTCCGATGACAGCTGATATTCGATCCGCATATGCAGACCCCGATAGCCTGAAACATCGCCTTCCAACGTGTATAACATCCCGTTATTTTTCAACAGCACGGGTTGGGCCACCGGCCGTAAACCTGTGAGCATGACAGGAACAGTCTGGTTATTTATTTCGAACACCGGTAACAGAACCTTTATTGCCTGGCCGCCGGCACGCAACACATAACTGAAATCACCAACCGATTCGCGGGACCAGCGCAGGAAATAAACCTGATTCCCTACAGCTGGCGCAGGCGTAGACAGACGGGATTGCGCCACAGCCGCCGTTAACAGGCCCGCCACGAACACGCAGCCCCAGACGCTGCGGAATAAAATACCTGTGTTGAACATAGCTGTTGATTGATCGGTCTTCGCTGATAACTTGTTTAAAAATATGTTGAATCTGACAGATTACCCGCGGGAAATATATACTTTCATCCGACAACTTCTTTCATGCAGGGGATATCGCTGGACCGGAAATTTGTCAATGAAAAAATACTTGGTAACCGCTGGCTGGCGGTAACGCTTTGGTTCGGCCTCTCGCTTTTTGCCGTGTTACAGGTGGTATGGCTCGACAAGATGAATATTTTTATGGTATTCCGCTCGGGCTTCGTGCATCTCCTCCAACAGAAAAATCTCTACCTGCTTTATCCCCTCGAATACGGTGATGTCTATATTTATGGACCGGTATTCGGACTTCTGATCGCGCCCTTTGCCTTGCTGCCGGTGAAGATCGGCGCCGTTTGCTGGGTGATGGCGAATGTTGCGTTTTTATACTGGGCAATTTCTAAACTTCCGGTAACACGCTTCTATCAAACGGCCCTGCTCCTGCTTTGTTCGCACGAACTAATGAACAACAGTTCCTGGCTGCAGGCAAATGCTTTTGCCTGCGGTTGCATTCTGCTGGGCTATTCATTTACCCGGAACAAAAAAGATCACTGGGCATTGTTTTTTATCATGCTGGCGGCCTTTGTAAAAATATACGGACTGATCGGCCTGGCCTTCCTGCCCTTTTCCAGCCGACGACTCTTATTTGTGGGATGGGCGATCTTTTGGTCGGTCATTTTTTTTGTCAGTCCGATGATCATCAGCAGCGGGCATTTTGTTTTGCAAACCTATGCCGACTGGTGGACGGCGCTCTTGCAGAAAGATTCAAAAAATATCC
>CAZZYD010000014.1:0-27336 GCA_964658175.1 uncultured Puia sp.
TCATTCCCTTTCTTCGAGGCGGTTGCGGTAAGGGTGTTTCCGTCCATGGAAGAAGTCAGCTGTCCATTTTTGATGTAGGTTAGATTGGTAATTTGGGTACCTGGTGTGCCGTTGTTGGAGTAATTATCTACTTCATGGCTGGTTTTTGGTGACAGTACCAGGTAGTTTCCGAAAATCTCCGCGTAACCCCGTAATTTATCGGTCAGTCGTACCTGAACACCGATGGCCACATCCAGTCCAGCGGTCAATCCTATTTTATAGGTTCCGTTCCTTGTTTCCACGTAGTCTTCGCCGGCCGTCACATTGCTGAAAGACGAGTCATATTTATACGTTTTGATATCCATGGGCAGGTTCAGGAGCAGGCCCAGTTTGTTATAGATAAGATAATCCGGTTTGGATACGGCCTTGAATATCACATGAGGCGTTACGGAGAGTGCGTGATAACTGAGGCTTACGGTCTCGAAATAGTCTAAGCCGCTGGGATTGCTGATCGAGCCGTTCACGGTGATCTTCGAGCCGGAAAGGTATTCCACATCTGCGCCAATATTGATGACGTCGCTGACGATCACACCCAGGCCGCCGCCAAACCGGGCGCCGTTTCCCATACCCTTTTTACTAACCAGGGCGTTGGATACCGTGCCATCAAAGGTCTGCGAGATCAGCGTATACGACCCCGGGGTAAGAAAGCCGTAACCGGCATCTGCCTTAATATAAAATTTCGATTCGCTGGTTTCAATCTGGGCCGTTGCGGTCAGAAAACCCGCAATGAACAGGCCGGAAACAAACAGTGCTTTGATGGTCATAATGGTGGTTTTATTGGTTTATGATTTGATTTATCTTCCGTCAGAATCGAACTGCGCCGATTAGTCCTTTTTTTATAAATTACACCCGGCACTCGTCAACTTATTTTCTGTATGGCTGAACATGCGATCGTTAAAAGGATAGGGAAAGCAACGCTGGTCTATTTTCTGGTTTTTGGGATCGTTCTCGGCGCAATCAGCCTCCTTTTATGGAGTAACCTCCTGCAGGCCGACGCTTATTACTATTTCGCACAGGTGCTGGCATTGACTATTGGCATTGTGCATGTATTCCTGATGTACCGGCTGCTGCCCTTTCCGCATCCGGATCAGTTTGGTTACGGCCTCGCATACACGCTGATCTGTCTGGCACTCGGCATGATTGCAGCGACTGTGATTTATTATTTACTGAACCTTGATTTCCGATTCCTCACTTACCTGTTCCCTTTTCTGGTCCCCTATCTGATCTGGCAATGCTTTCGTTTTTTTGCTGTTATCCCACCTGCTTTGTATAAACCCTGGTACTATCCTTTGGATGCGGAAATGCCGGATCTGGATATGATCGACCTTTCACAGATTGAAGTAGTACAATTTGTTTTTTCAAAGAATGCATCCGATCCCGCACAGACCAACTTCACGTCAAAAGCTCCCCTCAACATGCCGCTGGGTCAGCTATTTTTTATATTTATCAATGACTACAACGATAAGAATTCCCTCCAACCCATCGAATTTTTGAATGCCGACCGGTCTGCTTTCGGCTGGCATTTTTACCGGGAAAAAAAATGGTTCAAGAACAAACACTATTTCGATCCTGATCTGTCTTTCCGGGAAAACGGTATTCAGCCCAATGAATTCATCTACTCCATCCGCTTAAAATCCTGAAATCTTTCTTCGCGGGGTGCCCCGCATCGCTGGAAATTTCTTCGTTTTTGTATACACCAAACCTAACCACCCCGGCACGCTCCTTAAAATGAAATCGCTGAACAACCTTTTAAATAGATGAATGAACCCATCAGGGCGTTCAGCTATTTATAATGTCGTTCAGCGATTTAAGCGACAGCGCATATACCTGTCAGATATATTTGGTTCGCAAACATTGCCCACACCAAAAACCTTTGACATGAAAAAGTACCTGCTCCAGACCGCAATCGTCCTGATGCTCATCTCCACACTTAACGGATGTAAAAAAAGCGATGAGGGCGCTGCAAATAAATATGGTGCCACCATCAACGGAAAAACCTGGTGGGGAACGGTAACCATCCCGGGACAAAAACCGCAAAACTACAGTGTGCATTATAATGCGGACAGCAGTTTTGTGTGGAATGAGCAGGTTGGAGAATATCTTGGGCATTGGTCCATCACGGACAATCATCTCACCCTGACTTTCAGTAATGTCGACGCGGTTTTTACAGCGGATATCTCAGGCGACAATACGCTCACCAATCTGTTCACCAGCAATACGTTCACTGTAAACAACAGTCAGCTGATCCCAAACCCGTTCAATAAGCCATTGGGCGGCACTGTCTGGAAAGGAAAATTTACCAACTATGACGGCGTGGTAAGTGATATTGAAATGGATTTTGTGGATGACAGTCATATGAATGCGATCTTCTGGGGCGGCAAACTGTATTATCTGTATGACAAATCTGCCTCGGGGATCGTGTTCAGCACCCGGCCCGCCATGGAAGATTTCAACCAGTTTTTTGGGGTGATCATCACCGAAAATCTAATGGTGGGAACCGATGCCGATCCCACGAGGACGTTCCAGGTGACCTTGCAGTGATTACTACGCAGCCGCTGGATTTTACGGATAAGTATAATTATATTGTTTATCGTAACTGACTGCCAGACCGGCTGATACCCTTCAACGCCCGGTTTGATAAACAAACATACTTATCCGAATCTTGCATATGAAAGTTTTATTTTGGCTTGCCATGCTTTGCGTCATCTGCGGGAGCTGCAAAAAAACCGACGAGGTGAAGGATTTTGATATTCTGACGAGCCATGCATGGTACCTCTATAAAACAGAAATCGTTGCGGTCGATACGATAACCATAACGCCTAATTATTACCCGGCAACCTATACTGCTGCTACTACCATTAATCATACTGACACGATTATTTATGCAGATGACTGCATTCAGTCATCCACAATAACCCTGCAAACGACTGGCAAATCGCATATAGACAATCCATGTAATCTGCTGAATCCGTCGATTGACACAGTTTGGTCTAATCAGGATGGGAATTTTTACGCTTTGACGCTAAATGATACTGCGGTGAACAATTACTATTTCTCTCATTATGCGTTTTCAGGTCCGGCTATCGGGTATGTTGATTCGCCGTATATCTATAAACGCACGCAGGGACATTTCATTCTCATAACGAACGACGAGTTCGTTTATAACAGCAATAATGCATACGCAAAACTGTCAATCTCAAATACGGATTCTGTTACGACAACGACAACGGTAATCAAGGAGATGACAACCTATAAAAGGCGGTAGGGACAACAGTCTACTCCGATATCAATGAAAATACAAATGGATATCGCGCCAAAATTGATGTTTTTCCGTCGATAAGAAGATTTTATAAATTAAAGTTCCCATTTTGGTAACTTTGGTGTATCTTTATAAAATAATAGACTTCCCTTGAGAGTTATAGCAAAAAAGAGTTTAAGGGATTTTTGGGCCATGCACCCAGATTGCGAGCAACAACTCAAGGCCTGGTTCAGGGAGGCGGAAAAATCAAAATGGAAAACGCCTAAAAATATAAAGACTGATTACCCTTCGGCTAGTATACTGGAAAACAACAGGGTTGTGTTTAATATAAAAGGAAATCATTACCGATTAATTGTCAGGATCAATTATGACTACGGGATGGTTTGGATCAGATTTATTGGTACGCATGCTCAATATGACAAAATTGATGCTGAAAAAATTTAGACTATGAATATCAAGCCACTCAAAACAAAAAAAGATTACGCACTTGCAATGTCCAGGCTGGATAAAATATTTGATGCCAAACGGGGTACTCCTACAGGTGATGAACTTGAAATACTGGGTATACTGATTGAAAAATACGAAACAACCCATTATCCAATAGAATTCCCGGATCCGATTGAAGCAATCAAATTCAGAATGGAACAACTGGGTTATAATCAGACTGACTTAGTAAAAGTAATTGGTTTCAAAAGCAGGGTAAGTGAAATCATGAGTAAAAAAAGAAAACTGTCTTTAGACATGATCAGAAAACTTCACACCTCTTTGAATATTCCAACTGAAGTGTTAATAAAGGAATATTAAAATCAGCAGGGGTTTTGAAAACAATGTAGTCCCGACAGGAATCGAACCTGTATCAAAAGTTTAGGAAACTTCTATTCTATCCATTGAACTACGGGACCGTTCTTTGAAGATCGCAAAAGTAAGAATTTCTGCCTGATTCTGCCTTTCCCTTCATAACTTGGACAACTCAAATCGTTGCTCATGAAATCATTCCCTACCATCCTTTGCGCCCTGTTTATCATCAACGCCTACGCCCAGCCCAAACCGCATTTAAACCATACCACCATTTATGTCACGGATCTCGCACGCGCCAGCGCATTCTATAGCCAGGTGATGATGCTCGACTCCATCCCCGAACCCTTTCATGACCACCACCATACCTGGTACGACCTCCGCAACCACAGCGAACTGCACGTGGTGAGCGGCGCCGCCGCCGACATCCCCCACGACATCAATATCCACCTCGCTTTCGCAGTGGCTGATCTTCCGGCCTTTATGAAACACCTCGACGAATACCATATCAAATACGGCAACTGGAAGGGCGACTTCCAGAAAACCCAGATGCGCCCCGACAATATCTCCCAGATCTACTTCCAGGACCCCGACGGATTCTGGATCGAAGTGAACGACGACAAGTTCTGATGCCCCGAAACTTCACCTATCTTTGCCCTCCCAAAAACAGGATATGAAGTTTTATAGTCTCGTCATCAAATACCGCCTTTACCTTGGCATTTTACTGCTGATCGTGGGCGTCATCACCAATATATATGTAGGCTTCTGGCCCGCTTTTCTGCCCTACCTCATCGGCGTGATCCTGATCGCCGGCCATTTTTTCTTCGGCCCGCTCCGCCTCATACAGGAACATATGGAAGCCGGCGATGTAGAGGGATCCGAAAAGATCCTCAACACCATCTATTTCCCCAACCTCTTATACAAACCGATCCGCTCGGTATATTTTACCCTCAAGGGCAACCTGGCCATGATGAAACAGGACTTTGACGGAGCCGAAAAGTATATGAAAAAGGGCCTCGACCTGGGGATGCCGATGAAAGAAGCTGAAGGCGCCAGCCTGCTCCAGATGGGTATGCTCGCCATGCAGCGGAATGACATCCGCAAGGCGGAAGGACTCATCCGCCAGGCCATCACGAAAGGTCTGCCCGACAAGGAAAATATGGCCGCCGCCTACCTGCAGCTCTGCTCCATCATGATCACCAAAAGGGAGTTTCGCGCGGCAAAAGATTTCTTCCGCAAGGCCAAAGCACAAAAAGCGACCACACCGCAAATTGTCGATCAGTTAAAACAGGTTGAAAAATACATCTCGAGAATTCCAGGTTAGTTCTGGTTCATCTTCGCATCGACCAGCTGGCGGAGCAGGGAAAAAGAATGATCTCTTTTTTCGAGGAAATCAAAAGCTCCATATCGCTTTACATTCTCGCGGCTGTTCACTTCTTTCTGATTGGAGAATAATACCACAAATACCGAAGGATCCACCGCACGGATCGCTTCCAGCGTTTCCAGGCCGTTCAGCTCCCCTTCCAGGTTATAGTCCAGGATTACGATCGACGGTTGCTCCTTGAGCATTTCCACGCATTGCTCGCCTTTGGTGAAGAAAAAAACTTCTCCACCCATCACTGATAACTCCTGCGCAATCATCTGCTGGTACAGTAAATTATCTTCTACAATAAAAATTCTCGGTGCTGCGTGCGAAAACATAGTACTCAGTTGTGCCCTTACTACCTGAAAATGATGCCGTTTTTTTGCTACAGGCAACTGGTTGAAAATGAGTGGCTTATTTTTGTGAAAGGATTTTCGGATTTCCCGGAACGGGAAAAAGGTTTAAAATGGGGAATCGCTCAGGCTACTTCCTGCGCTAACTGGGAGATACAAACGCGGATGACGTCATCCACACGGGATACGAGCGCCGGCACCGCCTGAAGATTCTCCAGGTTCCGGGCATTGGCTTCCACCGCACGGATATCTTCCCGGATCGATTTGATACCCATGGAATCGACGGTGGATTTCAGTTTATGCGCCATCTTGGATACCTGCTCCCAGTTCGCGTTGTGCGTGGCATCCACCAGTTCCTTTACATTCTGCGGAACGGTTTCATTGAACAGCAGGATCATCTTCCGGAGAAAACCGCTGTCGCCCCCCGATATCGAGGAGATCAGCGTAAGATCATATAAGCGCGACGGGGTGTCAGTCTGAATAATTATGGGAGCCTCGGCAGACGGCGCACCTGCGCGCGCGGCCGTTTGATTTTTCAGAATGGCAGCAAGTAATTTTGATTCGTCAAATGGTTTGGCGAGATAATCGTCCATACCGGCATTGCGATAGCGTTGCAGGTCTTCGGCATGCACATTGGCCGTAAGGGCAATGATCGACACCCCCGCGGAACCGGAATCAGACAGCGCCCGGATCTCGCGCGTGGCTTGTACGCCATCCATTTCGGGCATCTGCACATCCATCAGGATACAGTCGAAATACTGCGAAGAAGCCAGCCTTAGCGCTTCCGTGCCGTTGTTGGCAATCACCGCCTTTGCCCCGTATGATTCGAGAATATACTTGGTAAGGTGTTGATTGATCTCCACGTCTTCGGCCACGAGAATGGTTTTTCCTTGCAGCATTATTTTGTTTTTAACTCGCCATTCTGAATCATCCGGTAAATCGTCGATTTACCGATATCGAGTTTTTTGGCGACCATCAGCACATCCTTGTCATACTTGTCAAGGTAATGCTGGATGATCTGGCTTTCGAATTCTTTGAGCGTGGTTTCCTTGTTCAGCAGATCGTTGATGCTCGCCGACGCATTCAGCGTGATGTGTTCCGGCATGATCATTTCTTCGTCACTCATCACCACCGAAAGCTCCATGATGGATTTCAGTTCGCGCACATTGCCCGGAAATCCATAGCCCATCAGCTTTTGCTGGGCTTCGGGAGAAAGGGTTTTCTTATTCATCTTGTTTTCCCTGCAGAAAGAATCCACAAAGGTCTTGGCCAGGATGATGATGTCATTGCCTCTTTCGCGCAGGGGGGGCAGCATAATCGGTAAACCGATCAGGCGATAGTATAAGTCCTCCCGGAACGTTTTATTCTTTACTTCCTCGAGCAGATTTTTATGCGTGGCGACGATGATGCGTACGTTGATGGGCAACACATTGTTGGCACCCACCCGGGTGATTTCTCTTTCCTGCAATACACGGAGCAATTTTGCCTGCAGGTTGATATCGAGTTCGCCGATTTCATCCAGGAACAGGGTTCCCTTGTCGGCCTCTTCAAATTTACCGATGCGGCGTGTGACGGCCCCGGTGAAGGATCCTTTTTCGTGTCCGAACAATTCACTTTCCAGCAATTCCTTCGGAATGGCGGCCACGTTCACTGCCACGAACGGCATTTTGTGCCGGTCTGAATTATAATGGATCGCCTTGGCGACCATTTCCTTACCCGATCCGGTTTCCCCGGTAACGGATACGGTGATATTTGTCTTGGATGCTTTTTCGATGAGGGCAAAAACCTTTTCCACGGGTTCGCTTTTGCCAATGATGAACTGGGCAAAATCATATTTGCGGCCTACCTGTGTTTTCAGGCTTTCCACTTCTTCTTTAAGATGCCTGATTTCCCTGAGATGCAGGATGCTGTTCCACAAACGATCCTTGGTGTCATCGTCCTTGACGATGTATTCAAAGGCGCCGTTCTTGAGGAGATTGATGGCAGTAGCCACATCTTCCTGTCCGGAGATAATGATCACGCGGGTGTCAGGATTTTGTTCCTTGATCTTCTTCAGCACTTCCGTGCCATCATAATCCGGCAGCGAATAATCCAGGGTGACTACATCAGGAGATTCGTGAAGCTGGGCAAAAAAATCGGCCGCCTTTTCGAAGCGTTTCACTTCGTATTCGGGGTTGAGCGAAAGATAATGTTCAAGCATGGAGCCATACCAAACATCATCCTCCAGGATAAAGATTTTAAACGACTGGGGGTTTTTCATATTTCGGATTATACGGAACTATAACGCCGAAAAGGGGAGAATAATATTCTGGAAATAAGAAAGTTTCCTGATTTTGTACCAGTATTTAAATACGTAAATTGCTAGGCCTCAAAAGAATCGGAAAAATTTACCATGAACAAGCCGGACAATTTCGATAAACAGTACCGCAACCTCAACGAACAGCAGAAACTGGCGGTGGACAGCCTGGACGGGCCGGTGATGGTGATTGCCGGTCCCGGAACGGGAAAAACACAGATCCTGGCAACCCGGATCGGTAAGATTTTACTCGAAACAGATACGCGCCCCGATAATATTCTTTGTCTCACCTATACCGACAATGGCGCTGTGGAAATGCGTAGCCGCCTGCTGCAGATCGTCGGCACCGCCTGCTATAATGTGCGCATCCACACCTTTCATTCTTTCTGCAATGAAGTGATCCAGGACAATCCCTCTTTCTTCGGAAAACTGAAACTGGAACCCATCAGCGACCTGCAGGAAGTGGACCTCTTCTATAAACTGATCGATTCCATCGAAGCCGGAAATGCGCTTAAGCGTTACCGTGGTGAAGTATATTATGAAAAGGACCGGCTCAAGAACCTCTTCAGCCTGATGAAGAAAGAAGCCTGGACGCCGTTTTATATCAATGAACGTATTAACGAATATTTGGAATCGTTGCCCCTGAGGGATAAATATATTTATAAAAGAAAAGGAAAAGGTTTTGTTGCCGGTGATCTTAAACTGAATGAGATTAAGGCGGAAACCGAACGCATGGAAGTGTTAAGGGCTGCGGCGCACCTGTATCCGAGGTACAATCAGATGATGGCAGACATCGGCGCCTATGATTTCGACGACATGATCCTCTGGGTACTCGATGCTTTCAAAAATTATAATAACCTCCTGCTCGATTACCAGGAGCGCTTCCTCTATTTTCTGGTGGATGAATTCCAGGACACGAGCCGCTCGCAAAACCTCCTGCTCCAGCTGCTCACGGGTTACTGGGACCTCCCCAACCTGTTTACCGTCGGCGATGCGGACCAGAGCATCTTCTCTTTCCAGGATGCCAATGTCGAAAACATCCACGATTTCGAAAAACGCTATGCCGGCGACCTCACGAAGATCAACCTCGTCCGGAATTACCGTTCTTCGCAGCAGATCCTGGACAATGCCCACCAGCTGATCATCCACAACAACCTGCGCACGGTGGCGCAGGGAGAGGAAAAACCACTGATCGCTTCGAAACCGACCGCACTGGAGAGCGACACGCCGGTGATCATTGCCGAATACCTGAACGACACCCAGGAGTCCGTCGACGTCGTACAACAAATCGAACAATTGCTGGCCCGCGGCATCAACGGCAAAGAGATTGCGGTGATCTACCGCAAACATGCCCAGGTGGAAGAGATGCTGACCATGCTGGAATCCAAAAAAATCAATGTCAACATCCGGCGGAAAGTAAACCTGCTCCAGCTGCCCTTTGTCAACAGCATCCTGACGATCCTGACCTGGATCGACCGGGAAAATTATATGGCCTACAGTGCCGACGACCTGCTCTTTCCGATCCTCCACTACGAATATTTTCATATCAGGCCCCTGGAAATTGCCCGGATGAGCATTGCCGTAAATGAAAAAAACCACGGCGCGAAAACCGACCGCTACGCCCTCCGGCGGATGATCGCCGAACAGCAACCGGTGCAGGCGGACCTGTTCACCCCCGCGGAAACCTCTTTCAAGGCAGTGAGCAATATGCTCGAATCCCTGATCAGCGATGCCAATAATATTACCGTACAGCACCTGGTGGAAAAAGTGATTCAGAAAGCCGGCATCCTCTCTTATATAATGGAACATCCTGATAAGCCCTGGCTGATGCAGGTACTCAATGCTTTCTTCAGCTTCGTCAAAACGGAATGCAAACGGCAGCCGGAAATCACCCTGCACGGATTGCTGGAAAATATCCAGAAAATGCGCCGTGGGAATATTTCGATCCCACTGTATAAAGTCGGATTTACCGACAATGCCGTCAACCTCATGACGGCCCATGGGTCCAAAGGATCGGAATTCTCTCATGTGTTCATGATCGGATGCACCACGCATATCTGGGACGACAGCAATGGTGGCGGCAACCGCAATTACGGATTTCCCGATAACCTGCTGAGCAGTTTTGGAAAGGCCACAGATCTGGAAGAAAGCCGCCGCCTGTTCTACGTGTCGCTTACCCGCGCCAAATCACAACTTCAGATCTCTTATCCCCTCAGGGATAAAAAAGAAAAAGCCCAGGTGAAAAGCAACTTTATTACGGAGATCATGGAAACCGGCGCGATCAGCACCACGCAAAAAGAAGTGCCGGACGAACTGCTGGTGGATTACCTCGCGCTTCAGTTTATCGAACGCGCAGCACCGGAAATCGCCCTGGTCGAAGACGCTTACCTGGACCAGCTGCTCAAAAAATATACGCTGAGCGTCACACACCTGAGCAACTTTCTCGACTGCCCGCTTAAATTTTATTACCAGAACCTCATCAAAGTACCTTCAGCCAAAAGCGAGAGCATGGTATTCGGCAGCGCCATCCATTTTGCTTTGCAACGCCTGTTCGAAAAAATGCGCGCCAACCATAATATTTTCCCGGGAAAAGCTGAGATGTTTCAAGACTTCCAGTGGTATATGGACAGGAACCGGGATGCGTTTACACCGGAAGAATTTAAACGCCGGAATGAATACGGAGAAAACATCCTGCCGGCGTACTACGACAAACATATCGGCACCTGGAATAAAGTGGTGGTGGTGGAAAAAGCTTTCCGGAATATCACGGTCCAGGGCGTTCCTTTAAATGGGAAACTGGACAAGCTCGAGTTTACGGGTGGCCTGGTGAATGTGGTCGATTATAAAACCGGGAACTATGACAACGGCCGGAAAAAGCTCGCGGCGCCCAATCCGAAAATGCCGCAGGGTGGTGATTATTGGCGGCAGGCCGTTTTTTACAAGATCCTGATCGACCACGACTATAGCAATACCTGGCAGGCCACCAGTACCACTTTTGAGTTTGTGGAACCGGTGCAGGAAGAATATAAATCAGAAAGGCTGGAGGTAAGTCACCAGGATCTGGCGACCGTCACCCAGCAGATCGTGCAAACATGGGAAAAAATCCAGCAGAAGGCCTTCAAAACGGGTTGCGGTAAGCCTGATTGCCATTGGTGTAAATTTGTAAAATCCAATAAACTGGCAGTCGCGCTCCATGAACTGGTGGATGAAGAAGAATTTTCACCCTTCTGAGTGATTGATTTAAATGATTATTGTGATTTTACGGCTTCCAAGAGATTTTGAAACCGCGTAAGTTTGCAGCAGCCTTAGTGCAAAAAAACATGAAGCAACTCAGCTGGATCTGGTCTTTCCTTTTTATTGCGGGATTTTTTTTTACGATCGGAGCCAATACCAGTTGCGCCAATATGATCCCACCGACCGGCGGACCCAAGGACACGCTACCACCGGTATTGGTGAGCGCACAACCGGTGCCGCGCACGCTCAACTTTACGGGAAACCGCATCATCATCAATTTTGACGAATTCATCGATCTCAAGGATGTGCGCCAGTCCCTGATCGTTTCCCCTGTTCCTAAAATCGAACCCCAGGTAGAAAGCAAATTGCGTACGATCACGATGCGGCTGAAAGACACGCTGCAACCAAATACCACCTATTCTTTTAATTTCGGCAATGCCGTCCGGGACATCAACGAAGGCAATATCCTGCGAAACTATACTTATGTGTTTTCTACCGGGAAAACCATTGATTCACTCACCTACTCGGGTCGCGTGGTGCAGGCTTCCACTGGAAAACCCGACTCCACGCTCGTGGCAATGCTCTATGACAAAATATATGATTCAGCCGTGGCCAAAGAAAGACCCAGGTATATCGCCCGGGTGGACAGCAACGGGAATTTCAAGTTCCGGTATGTGAAAGCTGGAACCTATGCGCTATTTGCGATGAAAGATGAAAGCGGGCAGCATATTTATACGTCCCCGTCGCAAACTTTTGCCTTTGCCGACAGCACGGTTCATATCGGCGAACTCGCCACGCCCATGCAGCTATATGCTTTTGCAGATACTTCCGGCCTCAAAAAACCCAAGAAAATCAATAAGCCGGTGGCGCCCCCCAAGAAAAAAGACAAGGATGAAAAGCCCCGCATCGTATTGCTCACCAACGCGGGAAATTCGGGACTCGACCTGCTGGACAGTTTCAAAATGGGCTTTCAGGTGCCGATCCGTTTTTATGATTCTTCCAAAATCCGTTTCACGACAGACAGTTTTGTCGACATCCGCGCGCCCTATCATTGGATCAAAGACAGTCTGGGCACCCGCCTTACCCTCGCGTACAAAGTCACACCCGATACCAAGTACCACCTGATCCTGCAAAAGGATTTTGCTGAAGACACGCTGGGCAATCACCTGCTGAAAATTGACACCCTTACCTTCTTCTCCAAAAAAGAATCCGATTACGGCAATGTAAAACTCCGTTTCCGCACGATCGATCTCAAACGGAATCCGGTATTGCAGTTTGTACAGCAGGATGTGATCAAGTACACCTATATTTTCGGCAACAGCCGGTACTTTTTCAATAAACTCTTTATTCCCGGCGAATACAATCTCCGCATATTATATGACGACAACAAGAACGGCGTCTGGGATCCTGGTAACTATTTTGCCAATCCGCGAAAGCAGCCGGAAATCGTGGTGCCCATCACGCGTAAACTGACTATCCGGTCAAATTGGGATAATGAAGCCGATATCAGTTTATAGCGGTTTCCCGGGATGCTTTCAGTAAATTTGTGTATGCCTTTTTCGTCCGTTTTACTTGAAAATACTGTCAACGAATTTGCCAAATTACCGGGTATCGGGCGCAAAACCGCCCTTCGCCTCGTACTCCATCTCCTGAAACAGGATCCGCGCGCTGTACAGGGTTTCGGGGAAACGATCATCAAGATGCGCCAGGAGATCCGGTTCTGCCAGCGATGCCATAATGTGTCCGATGGCGATATCTGCGCCATCTGCGCCAACTCGCAACGCCGGCAGGAGCTGATCTGTGTGGTGGAAACCATCCGGGATGTCATCGCCATCGAGAGCACCCAGCAATACAGCGGCACCTACCATGTGCTGGGCGGGGTGATCTCTCCGCTGGACGGGGTTGGCCCTGACCAGCTTACGATCGATTCCCTCATCGCCCGCATCAGCAAGGATTCGGTGCAGGAGCTCATTTTTGCGCTCAACCCGAACATCCAGGGCGACACCACCATTTATTATATCCAGAAGAAGCTGACCGCCCACCCCGTACGGGTGACCACCATTGCGCGGGGCATTTCCTTCGGCGGTGAACTCGAATATGCCGATGAGATGACCCTGGCGAGGTCCATCACCAACCGCCTGCCGGTGGAGAGTTACGTTAGCAACCGCTGATCGCTTTTGATTTTTACTCGCCAATGACGTATTTTTGTGGTCCACAGGCAGATTTGTTTATTGTTCGGCCTGCACCCGCCACAGCTGGGATGAATTGAACTAATAAACGTCCCGGAAGTCCCGATCTTCTCTTCCAACGTTTACTTTTCAGGTCTCCTTTTTGCCGGGTTCAGGTCAGTCAGATCCTCCTGTTTTAAATTTTACCGCCATGAACAGCAACATTCAATCCGCCCTGCAGGAGCGTATCCTCATCATCGACGGCGCCATGGGCACCATGATCCAGCGCTATAACCTCACGGAAGCAGATTACCGCGGCAAACGCTTTGCCGACTGGCCGTCTGATGTCAAAGGCAACAACGACCTGCTGTCGATCACCCAGCCCCAGATCATCAAAGCCATCCATACCGAATACCTCCAGGCAGGCGCCGATATCCTGGAGACCAACACCTTCAACTCCCAGGCAATCTCCCTGGCAGATTATCATATGGAAGAACTGGTGTATGAACTGAATGTGGCTTCCGCGAAGATTGCCCGCGAAGCCATCCGCGATGCCCAATTGCCCGGCACACGCTATGTAGCCGGCGCGATCGGTCCGATGAGTAAAACCCTGTCGCTGTCGCCTGATGTAAACAATCCCGGTTTTCGTTCGGTCAATTTTGACGAAGTGGCCAACGCCTATGGAGAACAGATCCGCGGTCTGGTGGATGGCGGCGTGGACCTCCTGCTGATCGAAACCATCTTCGATACCCTCAATGCCAAGGCGGCGATCTATGCGATCAAGAAATATTTCCGCGACCAGCGGAAACCAGAACTGCCGATCATGATCAGCGGCACCATCACGGATGCCAGCGGTCGTACGCTCAGCGGACAAACGCTCGAAGCCTTTTATACTTCCATCGCACACGCAAGGCCGCTGAGCGTGGGACTAAACTGCGCACTGGGCGCCGATCAGATGCGGGCCCATATCGAAGAACTCTCGCAGATTGCGGGTTGCTATACGTCTGCCTATCCGAACGCCGGCCTGCCCAATACCATGGGTGGCTATGACGAGCAGCCGGAAGAGACGGCTCATTTTCTGGAAGAATGGGCACGCGAAGGTTTCGTAAACATCGTCGGCGGCTGTTGCGGAACGACCCCGGACCATATCCGTCACATCGCAGATGCCGTCAAAAAATTTGAACCCAGAAGGCTGCCCGTGCTGGAAGTCCTTGCCTAAACCGTTTGTAAAGCATGAGTGAACAAAAAACGATCAAGCCTTATCTCCGGCTATCCGGTCTCGAACCCCTGGTGATCCGACCGGAAACCAATTTTGTGAATGTGGGCGAGCGCACCAATATCACGGGTTCGAAAAAATTCGCGCGGCTGATCAAAGAAAATAAATATGAAGAAGCCCTGAGCGTTGCCCGACAGCAGGTGGAAAGCGGTGCGCAGGTACTCGACGTGAACATGGACGATGCCCTGCTCGACGGAGAAAAGGCGATGACCACCTTCCTCAACCTCATCCAGAGCGAACCCGATATCGCGAAGATTCCGATCATGATCGATTCTTCCAAATTCAATATCATCGAGGCCGGACTGAAAT
Source organism: uncultured Puia sp. (assembly GCA_964658175.1). Classification (GTDB taxonomy): domain Bacteria; phylum Bacteroidota; class Bacteroidia; order Chitinophagales; family Chitinophagaceae; genus Puia. The sequence continues at coordinate 15,093 of CAZZYD010000014.1, forward strand.
GCGTGCAGGGAAAATGCATCGTCAATTCGATTTCGATGAAAGAAGGCGTTGAGAAATTCATCGAACAGGCCACCATCTGCAAAAGTTTTGGCGCTGCCGTGATCGTGATGGCTTTTGATGAAAAGGGACAGGCCGATACCCGTGAACGGAAAATTGAAATCTCGGAGAAGGCCTTTACGATTCTTACCCAGCAACTTGATTTCGATCCGCAGGATATCATTTTCGACCTGAATATTTTCGCGATCGCTACCGGTCTCGAGGAACATAATAATTACGCCGTTGATTTCATTGAAGCTACCCGCACCATCAAGCAGCGTCATCCACTGGTGAAAATCAGCGGCGGCGTCAGCAACCTGTCGTTTTCTTTCCGCGGAAATGAAGGCGTGCGGGAGGCGATGCACAGCGTATTCCTTTATTACGCCATCAAAGCGGGTATGGATATGGGCATCGTCAATGCCGGCCAGCTGCTGGTGTATGATGAAATAGAACCCGGCTTCCGCGCGCTTTGTGAAGATGTGATCCTGAACAGAAACAACAATAACAACGAGGCGACTGAAAAACTGATCGCCGTGGCCGAATCCGTGAAAGGAAAGGTCAAAGAAGAAAAGGATGAAAGCTGGCGCAAGACCGCGGTGGAGGAGAGACTCAAACACGCCTTGGTCAACGGCATCACAGACTATATCGAACTGGATACCGAAGAGGCGCGGATAAAATATCCCAGGCCCCTGGATGTGATCGAAGGTCCGCTGATGGCCGGGATGAATGTGGTGGGCGACCTCTTCGGCAGTGGAAAAATGTTTTTACCGCAGGTCGTGAAAAGTGCGCGCGTGATGAAAAAATCCGTGGCAGTGCTGACGCCTTATATCGAAGCTGAAAAAGAAGAACGACGCATTGCCCATGAAGTCGCCGGCACCCTCAATGAAGAAGGCGCGGGCGCAGCAAAAATTTTACTCGCCACCGTAAAAGGCGATGTGCACGATATCGGAAAAAATATTGTCGGCGTCGTGCTCGGTTGCAATGGCTATGACGTCATCGATCTGGGTGTGATGGTGGCAGCGGATAAAATCCTGGAAACAGCCAAAAGGGAAAAAGTGGATATCATCGGACTCAGCGGACTGATTACCCCATCGCTCGACGAAATGGTGCATGTTGCCAAAGAGATGAAGCGGCAATCCTTCCAGGTTCCCCTGATGATCGGCGGAGCCACCACATCGCGCATGCATACTGCTGTGCGCATTGCACCGGAATATGGCAACGGCGTCATCCATGTACTCGATGCATCGCGCAGCGTAACCGTTGCAGGCACACTGCTGAATAAAGAAAACAAACCGGAGTTCCTGAGTGGCATCACCACCGAATACAATAAGCTGAAAGAAGATTTCGCCAACAAAAGAACCGCCAAGCAATTATTGTCCTTCGCCGATGCGCAGGCAAATAAGGTGAAGATCGACTGGAATGCCTGCACGCCGGTAAAACCCGCATTCCTCGGAACAAAGATATTCGAAGCCTATCCCCTGGAAGAGATCGCCGAATACATCGACTGGCAGCCGTTTTTCATCGCCTGGGAAATCCATGGCAAGTTTCCGCAACTGCTCACCGATGAAGTGGTGGGCAAGGAAGCCACAAGGTTGTTTGAAGATGCCAAAAAATTATTGAAAAAGATCATCAGCGAAAAATGGCTGACGCCCCAGGGTGTGATCGGATTATTCCCTGCCCGTTCAGACGGCATGGATACTATTTTTGTGGAGGGTCCGGAACAAAAAACCATCCGGCTCGAAAGCCTCCGGCAGCAGACGAAGAAAGCCGCGGGTCAGCCCGATCTTTCCCTCACCGACTTTATCGCCCCGAAGCAAAGCGGCAAACAGGACTATATCGGCGCTTTCACGGTCACCATCAAAGGCATCGAACCGCACATCGAACGATTCGTGAAGGATCATGACGATTACAATAAAATTACGTTGCAGGCCCTCGCTGACCGGCTCGCAGAAGCTTTTGCGGAACTCCTCCACAAAAAAGTGCGCACGGAATATTGGGGATATGAAAAGGAAGAGCATCTGAGCAACGAACAACTCATCCGGGAAGAATATACCGGCATCCGTCCGGCGCCGGGATATCCCGCCTGCCCGGATCATACCGAAAAATATAAACTGTTCGATCTACTGGGCGGCGAAGCAAGCACGGGCATTACCCTCACCGAATCGCTGGCGATGTTTCCCGCGTCTTCTGTCAGCGGCTGGTATTTTGCGAATCCGGAGAGCAAATATTTCGGATTGGGCAAGATCGGCCGCGACCAGGTGGAAGACTATGCCGCACGCAAGGAAATGCCGGTGGCCGAAATAGAACGCTGGCTTCGACCCGTACTCGATTATGAAGCCTAATTGTTAACGGGCATTCACCCATTGATTTTGATCGTACTTTTGCCCATTATTGAAAATCTGAGATGAAAATGAAAAGACTGCCGGGGATTTTGTGTACTGTTTTGATTTTGTCCGCACCCTTTATCAGCAACGCCCAAACGAAAAAGAAAGAAAGGAAAAAGGAATTTTATTTTTCCTGGGGTTATAATACCGAATGGTATACACACAGCAATGTGCGCGTGAACCAGCCCGCCCTCGGAAACGACTATACATTTAAAGGTGTCACGGGCCACGACCGGCCGGGATGGAACGAGCAGTTCTTCACCAAAGCACTAACCATCCCTCAATACAATTACCGCCTTGGCCTGATCCTCAACAAGGATAAGGGCTGGGGGGTGGAAATCAATTTCGATCATACCAAATGGATCTTCATCGATCAGAACGCGCATATCAAGGGGACGATCAACCATCGTCCGGTGGACAGCACCGTGGCCTTCAATGCCGCCAACGGATTCTATTACTACCTGAACAACGGCGCCAACTTTCTCCTGTTCAACATCGTGAAACGCACGCATCTTTATAAGGACCGGACGGGAAATATCAAAGTGGATTTTCTGGGAAAATTCGGTGTGGGGCCGGTGATACCGCATGTAGACAATTCCTTTTTCCACGAACATAACAATCCCGGCTTCCAGTTCGGCGGCTGGAATGTAGGTGCCGAAGCATGCGTTCGGGCAACCTTCCTGCACTATGTATTCCTGGAATATACCAACAAGCTCGACTACGCGCGCTATCACGGGCTGAAAGTATACGAAGGCACCGCCAAACAGGCTTTTGGTGTATATGAGATGATCCTGAACCTGGGCGTAACCTTTCCGGTGGGTGGCCATCTGACATCCGGACCAAAAACCACCTCCGTCAGCGCCAGCACTTATTGATGGGATGTGAAGCGCGCGATGGGGCTTCTTCTTTTCATGACTTCGTAATTCTTACTGATGTATTTTTTGATGTGCTTCATGGCGTCGTCGATGCTGTCGGTCAGCAATAATAATTTCATATCCGCGGCGGCGATGGTCCCTTCTTTTTCCATGCCGGTGATGGCGTTCATCAGGGGTGTATAATATTCAACGCCGTACAATACGATCGGAAACTGCGTAATGGATTTTGTCTGGATCAGCGTAAGCGTATTGAACAGTTCGTCCATGGTTCCGAATCCGCCGGGCATCACGATAAAGGCATAGGAGTATTTGATCAGCATGGTTTTGCGGATAAAAAAATAATCCAGGGTCACCGACTGCTGCATATAGGGATTGGGCATTTGTTCAAAGGGCAGGCGGATATTACAACCTACGGACCGGCCATTGTTTTCAAAAGCACCCCGGTTGGCAGCTTCCATGATACCCGGTCCCCCGCCGGTCATCGTGGTGAAACCTGTTTCGGCGATCCGCTTGCCAAATTCGCGGGCCGCCGTATAATACTTGTGGTTTTCCTTGTAGCGCGCCGAGCCAAAGACCGTGATGCAGGGACCGACAAAATGCAGGGCGCGGATGCCTTTGAACGTCTGCCACCATACCCGCAGGCTGAATTTCAGTTCATATCCACGGCTTCTGGGTCCTTCCAGATAAATCGGTTCTTTGGACGCCTCAATTTTTTCGGGTTTTTCCATTTGTTATTAATCTCTGGGCAAATAGTAAATTGCTGCACGAAATTAAATCAATCAGCCGATGTCAACACTCCGGATTGTAAGCTATAATGTGAATGGCATTCGTGCCGCCATGAAAAAAGGATTTGTCGACTGGCTGAAAACGGATCCGGGCGATATCATTTGCGTGCAGGAAACCAAAGCGCATAAGGACAACGTGGCCCATGAAGAAATCACGGCGCTGGGTTATCACGACTACTGGTTCAGTGCAAATAAAAAAGGATACAGCGGCGTGGCTGTTTTTACGAAACTCGCGCCGGATGAAATACAATACGGTACGGGTCACGAACTCAGCGACGACGAAGGCCGGGTGATCCAGCTGGACTTTGGCGATATCCGGCTGATCAACGCCTATTTTCCCTCCGGCACTTCCGGAGAGGAACGGCAGGGTTTTAAATACAAATGGCTGGATGAAATCCGGATCTACCTGGACGACCTGAAAAAAGTTCATCCCAAGATCATCCTTTGCGGCGATTATAATATTGCGCATCGCGATATCGATATTCACGATCCGAAAGGAAATAAAAATTCATCGGGATTTCTGCCGGCGGAAAAGGCCTGGATGGATGCGTTCCTTGACAGCGGGTGGATAGACAGTTTCCGGAGCCTGCATCCCGAACCGCACCGGTACAGCTGGTGGAGCCAGCGTTTTCCGACAGTTCGCGCCCAGAACAAGGGTTGGCGCATCGATTATATCAATGTTACCGATGCACTGAAAGCACAGATCAAGGAAGCAGATATCTATGCTGATGTGAAACACAGCGATCACTGTCCCGTCTATCTTTCACTGAAACGCTGATCCGAAATTTCGCATGATCGTATATAATATCTCTGCCAAAGTTGAAGCAGTCATCCTGGAGACCTGGCTGTCGTGGATCGCTGCATCGTATGTGCCATCCATTCTGGCCACCGGATATTTCACATCGTACTGCCTGTATCGCCTGCGTGATCCCGAAGATGAAACAGCGCCTACATTCATATTGCAATTCGGTGCGGGCACCATGGAAAACTATCAGGATTTTATGAATGGCCCGGCGGATGAAATCGGCCGGAGGGCGCGCCAGCGGTGGGGCGAGCAGTTTCTCACTTACCACACCTGCATGGAGGAGCTTAATCAATAATTGTGCATTTTACGCGACTTCGTTTATAAAAAGCCGGTATATTTGTGCCGTAAAAATTACACTATGAACAAAGCTGAATTAATCGCCAAGATCGCTGATGATGCAGGTATCACGAAAACACAGGCAAATGATACCATCGATTCATTTGTTGAAGCAGTCGCCAAAACCCTGAAAGGTGGCGGAAAAGTAACCCTCGTCGGATTTGGTACATTTTCCGTTTCCAAAAGAGCTGCCCGCAACGGCCGCAATCCGCAAACTGGTGCTGTTATCAAGATCAAGGCAAAAAAAGTAGCTAAATTCAAAGCAGGAAAAGAACTCTCTGCAAAATTATAAGGCTGCGCCTCCCGAGGGCTGAAAGTTCCGGTATTTCGATCGCATCGTTTTATCGGAGCTTTGTTTTTTTTTACTGATCTTTGAACTCTAAAAATTATATATGGGCAGAGGTGATAAAAAGACCAAGAAAGGAAAAATATTCAAGGGCTCCTTTGGAAAAAGCAGACCCGCAAAAATTGCCAAGAAAGCAGCGCCGAAGAAAAAAGAAGATTAGGATCACCCGGTATCAGGGTGCCAGCCGCTCCATTTTCCAATTCCCGTTTTCCAGCAAAGTATAGAAGAGACGATCGTGTAAACGGCTTGGTCTCCCCTGCCAGAATTCAATCGCGGCAGGCTTTAGCCGGTATCCACCCCAGTAAGGCGGGCGCGGGATACTCCGGTCCTGGTATTCGTTTGTCCATTTTGCTTCCTGTTCCACGAGCCATTCACGCCCGCTGATCACCTGGCTTTGGGGAGATGCCCAGGCGCCGATCCGGCTGCCGGAAGGCCGGCTGCCATAGTACTCATCGCTGGCTTCCGCGGGCAGCTTATCTACCGTGCCGATGATGCGCACCTGTCGCTCAAGCTCTTTCCAGAACAATATGAGGGCAGCGTGCGGATTTTCCGCCAGCTGTTGCCCCTTATCGCTGTCGTAGTTCGTGAAGAAATTAAATCCTTTTGCGGAGAATCCTTTGAGCAGGATAATGCGCGCTGCCGGCACGCCGGTTTTTGAAGCCGTTGCCAGCGTCATCGCGTTTACTTCCTCAATCTTACTGTCGACCGCTTCTTTCCACCAGGCGGCAAACTGATCGATGGGATCGGCGCTGGCATCAGATTCCAGCAGGTCGCGCTGTTTGTATTCTGTTCGGATATCCGCGATGGATGGCATGATTGGGTGATGGGTGAAAGCAAATTTACCAAAGCTCAGGGATCTTTCCTGTCCTGCTTTGAACGGGAAAGGAATGCTTCCATTTCGCTGATGCGGCGGAGCTGGCTTTCCATTTTTTTGCTCTGGTCGGAGGCGTCCTGCAGGTCGCGGTTAAGTTCTTCGAGAAAGAGTGCTTTCCGCTGCAGCTGCTGCCGCTGGAAAGTCGATTCCTTGAGTTTGTCGTCCGTATCCGCCATGATGCGGCTGATGCGCTGGTTCTCTTCGTACAGCGCCATCTGTTTGCCTTTCAGTTCATCGTATTCCTTGGACAGTTTGAAATACATTTCCTGCAACTGTTCAAATTCCAGTTTGGTACTGTGGGGCTGGTCGAAATAGCCCTCGAGTTTCTGAAGTTTTTCCTGCATTACATGGAAGTCCTGAAAGGCGCGGTCCATGCGTTCGTTCACTTCCAGCGTGAGGCGTTGTTCCTGGCGTATCCGCGCGATCTCTGCATCCTTTTCTGACAGCTGATGCCTCAGCTGGATGATCTGCTGGTGAAGGGCCGCGCTTTGCGTTTGGAGATCCTGGTATTTCTTTTCGGATTCCTTGAGCAGCTGGATTTGCGTCACCAGTTTGTCGATATGCTGGTTGTGCTGGTGGAGATTGTCCTGCGCAGTTTTCAACTGGTCGAGGTAATCGTCTGAACTGGTCGGCGGTTTTGCCCTGCTGAGCGCGAGCTGATAATGCTCTTCCAGTTCTGCGAGTTCGTTGCGGAGTTCGCTGTTGTCGAAATCAAGTTTCTGTTCGCTCTCTTCGGCGGCAGCCAGCCGTTCACGCAGTTGCTGTACGACTTTCTCCTGCGCGTCCATGTCGTTGTAGTATTTCAGCTTCCAGTTGTCGTTTTCGCTGATTTCGTCCGGTACCGGTTTTTGAATTCTGATGGAATGCCGGGCACTCCAGAAATAATGAATAGTGAACCCCAGGACGAGTGCCCCCAGCAGGAAGATGATGATCTCAGGCAGCCGGACCGACAGCTGATATCCGAGTATTAGGGGCAGTGTCTTCATAATTTTTAGGGTAGGGTGGGTCGCTCCAAAAATTTTTCAACAGATTGTACAATGCCTTTGATGGGATATCAGACGAGTGGGGATGCCAGCAAAAACCGGCAAAAAAGCGGCTTTTTTTTAAGCCTGACAAAATAGTAATTTCCGCTTAAAATTACAAGAGTCTCCTGAATATATAGTAGAAATACGCGATTATTTCGATACCAGCGTCCCTACCGTGTCGCCGGTTACCACTTTTTTCAGGTTGCCCGGCTGGTTCATGTTGAAAACGATGATCGGCAGGTTATTTTCCATGCAAAGCGTAAAGGCCGTCATATCCATCACGCGCAGGTTGCCGCTGATACATTCCTGGTAGGTGATGGTTTTGTATTTGGTGGCGGTGGGATCTTTTTCCGGATCGGCCGTATAGATGCCATCAACCCGGGTGCCTTTTAAGATCACTTCCGCGTCGATCTCGATGGCCCTGAGTGAGCCTGCCGTATCCGTCGTGAAATACGGGTTACCGGTTCCTGCCCCAAAGATCACCACGCGGCCTTTTTCCACGTGCCGGATAGCGCGGCGGCGGATATAGGGCTCAGCGATCTGTTCCATTTTAATCGCGCTCTGGAGGCGCGTATACACACCGATCTTTTCCAGGCCGGCCTGTACGGCCATTCCGTTGATCACGGTGGCAAGCATACCCATATAGTCTCCATGGGCGCGTTCGATGCCCGTTTCCTTTTCATTCATCCCGCGGTAAATATTTCCGCCGCCGATCACGACCGCCACCTGGACGCCGATGTCTACGATGGTCTTTATGTCCTGGGCATATTGGGCGATGACGGCATTGTCAAATCCAAAATTCTTGTCACCCATCAGAGCTTCCCCTGACAGTTTAAGGAGTACGCGCTTGTATTTCGGAAGCATGGAGAAAGGGTCTTAAAATGAATGCTGCAAAGAAAGGAAATTTTCAAGGATAATCATAGGCATAAAAAATCCCGCCATTCGGCGGGATCAAAATTTATTTATCCTAACTGGACTCTTTTAAACTGGGTTACTTTCAGCGACCCGTCGACACTTTTCAGATAGTCTCCCACGGTTTTAGCGGGGTCCTTCACAAATGGCTGGGCGGTGAGTGTATTTTCCTTGAAGAAGGCATTGAGTTTACCAACCGCAATCTTTTCGATCATCTCGTCCGGCTTGCCGGCCATCTTCGGATCGTTCCGGATCTGGTCCGTTACGATGGCTTTTTCGCGTGCAACGGTTTCTGCCGAAACAGAATCCTGATCAACCGCTACAGGGTTCATGGCAGCGATCTGCATAGCCACATCGCGGCCGGCGTCGATCGTTGCTGTGCTGTTCTTATTCATTCCCACCAGCACACCCATGCGGTAAGCGCCATGGATATAGGCAGCAACGGCATCCGCATCGATTCTTTCAAAGCGTGACAGATGTATTTTTTCGCCGATTTTCGCCACCTGATCGTTGATCTTGTCCGCTACGGTTGCATCGCCGAGTTTAGCGGCAAGGACTTCTTCGAGTGAATGAGCGTCATTCTGAATGGCTACGTCCATGATGCTTTGGGCGAAAGTGACAAACTCCGCATTCTTGGCCACGAAATCGGTTTCGCAGGCCAGGGTAATGATCAATCCTGTTTTGTTATTGTTGGTTGTCTTGGCGATGATCACTCCTTCTTTTGCTTCACGGTCGCTGCGCAGGGCGGCAACCTTCTGACCTTTCTTGCGGAGATAATCAATGGCTTTTTCGAAATCGCCATCACTTTCCGTGAGGGCTTTGCGGCAATCCATCATGCCTGCACCAGTTGCCTGGCGCAGCTTGTTGATTTCTGCTGCGGTAATGGTTGTAGTCGTAGACATAAAAAATATTTTATAAAATAATCAGTTATCTGCCGCCGCCCGGACGTCTGCCCGTATTGGCGATCCGGCGTTTTGGAGGACCACCTGGTCCACCCGGGCCTCTGCTGCCCCTGTCACCACCGCCTCTGGTACGGGCGGCTTCTCTTTCTGCTTCAGCCTGAATGCGGGCCGCTTTCTTTTCGTTGTCGTCACCGGCAACATCATCCACATCTTCATCTTTGGCTGCCATTCTTTCTGCCAGTCCTTCGGCGATCGCCGCAGCGATGTAGTTTACGATGATGGCGATGGATTTAGTGGCATCGTCATTGGAAGGGATCGCGAAATCCACTTTGTTCGGATCGGAATTGGTATCCACCATCCCGAAAGTGGTGATACCGAGTTTTTTGGCTTCCGCCAGCGCGATATGTTCATGGCCGATGTCGATCAGGAAAAGGGCTGCCGGTACGCGGCCGAGCTGGGCGATACCGCCGAGCACTTTCTCCATCTTATCCTTATCGCGGGCAAGGGTTAAACGTTCTTTCTTGGTAACGCTGTCAAAAGTGCCGTCGGTGAGCATTTTTTCGATGCTCTGCATTTTCTTCACGCTCTTGCGAACGGTATTGAAATTGGTGAGCATGCCACCGAGCCAGCGTTCTGTAACGAAAGGCATATTCACCCTTTTGGCGCATTCGGTAACGATTTCTTTCGCCTGCTTTTTGGTGCCGACGAACATCACCTTCTTACCGCTTTTCGCGATTTGTTTCAGGGCCGCAGAAACTTCCTGCAGGGCTTCCGTGGTTTTATTCAGGTCAATGATATGGATGCCTTTTTTCTCAGCGAAAATATAAGGCAGCATCTTCGGGTTCCATTTTTTGCGCAAATGCCCGAAATGCACGCCGGCTTCCAATAATTGCTGTTGTAGTGAAGTATTTGGTTCCATTTTTACGACTTTACGCTATCGGCAGGGCCGCTAGCCGGGAAATGATTTTGATAAATTGATGATTAACGCTTGCTGAACTGGAAGCTTCTTCTCGCTTTCTTCTTACCTGGTTTCTTACGTTCAACAGAACGCGGATCACGGCGAAGAAGACCGGCGGCCTTCAGGGAAGGACGATATTCCGGGTTCACAATCAGCAATGCACGGGCAATACCCAGCTTGCAGGCTTCTGCCTGGCCTTTCATCCCACCACCGCGCGCGTTGATGTTCACGTCGAATTTATCCATTGATTCAATGGTTTTCAGCGGAAGCTCCACCTGGTTCTGCAGGTAGGCAAGATTGAAATATTGCTTGTAATCTTTTTGATTGACGATGATGCTGCCATTTCCCTTACTCAGGAAAACACGGGTAACCGCTTCTTTACGGCGTCCGGTGGCATTTTTTGTTTTTTCCATGTATAGAAACAATTAGAAAGTTAAAGGTTGTGGTTGCTGTGCGGTGTGGGGATGATTGCTGCCGACATACACAAAAAGCTTTTTGTACATCTTGCGGCCCAGCCGGTTCTTCGGCAACATGCCCTTAACCGCCCTTTCAATCACTGCTTCCGGCCGGCGGCGAAGTAAATTCTTGGCCACTTCCTGGCGCTGACCGCCCGGATAACCAGAGAAATTGAGGTACACTTTGTCTTCCAGCTTGTTGCCGGTAAATTTGACCTTATCGCAATTGGTGACGATCACGAAATCTCCGCAATCAACGTGCGGTGTGTAGTAAGCCTTGTTCTTGCCGCGCAGGATCGCTGCGATACGGGCACACATGCGGCCGACGGTTTGATTAGTACCGTCCACAACGTACCAATTCCGTTGTACGGTAGCCTCGTTGGCATGTTTGGTGGTAAAATTAAGTTTGCTCATTTGTCAATTTTTAGATGAAGCCCCGCTATCCCGGGGCCGATTAAAATGGACGGCAAAGGTATCGGGTTCAAATCGTTTTTCCTACAAATGAGAAGCCTAATTTCTAACCGCACCTCTGCAACCGGTTGATTATCAATAAACATTTTGACGGTTTTAAATCACTCCACATCCCGGGCCCATACGCCGACGTATAATTCAGTTACTTTGCAGCCTATATTTATGTCGTCGTATGAAAAAATGGCTTATCGGCTTCGGAGTGCTTATCCTACTGTCTCTGGTGATTGAATACAGCTTAATTCCCTCCAAAATAATCGTCTCCACCATTTCCGTTACACAGGCGCCGATCAACAGCGCCAGCAGAATCCTGTCAGACCCACTCAGATGGAAAGAATGGTGGCCTGGCGGATTAAAGAACGCTGCCGGCAAATCGATGCCTTACCGGGATAGTCATTTCCAGCTGGATGGAATATCCTCGAATGTGGTAAGTATTGGCATCCGGCATGGCGATTTGTCTCTTGCCAGCTATATCACCCTGATTTCTTTTGGAACGGACTCGACGGGCCTGGAATGGATTTTATCGTTTCCTTCAAGTAAAAATCCGGTCCGCCGCTACAGGGAGTATCAAACAGCTGTGGAAATCAAAAAAGATATGGAGGCTGTATTGGGCAGGCTGCAGAATTTTCTTGCCGACCCGGTGAATATATACGGCGCGCGCATTTACAAGCGATCCACCAGCGACACCATGCTGCTTGCGGGAAAATTTATCAGCAAAGCTTACCCTACCACCGCAGACATCTATCGTTTTCTCGAACCTGTTCAGCAAAGCATTTCCCGGCAGGGCGCCAAGGGAGTTGGCTATCCCATGGTAAACGTAACCATGCTGGCAGACAGCAGTTATCAGACACAGGTTGCCATTCCCACCAATCAGAAGCTCCAGGGTGATGCACATTTGTTCTTCCGGAGAATGGTGCCGGGAAACTTTATGGTAATGGAAATCAAAGGCGGCGAATTCGCGGTACGGCGTGGAGTCCAGAGCCTGGAGAATTTCGTGTCTGATGTTGGAAAAACGAAAATGGCCATCGGCTTTGAATTGCTCATCACCAACCGGTTAACCGAACCCGATAGCAGCCAGTGGCG
>CAZZYD010000015.1:0-26422 GCA_964658175.1 uncultured Puia sp.
CGCAAAGACGCAAATTGATTAAATATCCTTTGCGTCTTTGCGGATCTGGGCGTCTTTGCGTGAAACAAATTCTCTGCGAGAAACTAACCCTGCGGAGACAAATAAGCCGCCGATGCATACCCCTCCACCCCGCCATCTGTGCGGATCAACCACCATAAATCGCTGGTTTTACTTACCAGCGTTACCAGTTCGAGATGGGCCGCCTTACCCAGGATCGGCTGATCTGTGCCTGGACCTTTTCTGATATTAAGGTTTGATTTTTCCGTGGTAACGGAGGCCTTGGTGCCCGCCTGCATGGCAGACACATTTACATTCATCACCACATCCCCCGCGCGATAGTCGGGATCAATCGAATTGTAGACCTCCCATAATTTATCCTTGACAGCACCCGTCGGCGCTTCTCCGTCAATATAAAGAACGGCGTCCTGCTCCCTGACCTGCAGGTTCGTGACTCCCTGGGTGGTGGCGGAATCAATCAGGGCCTTGTATTTATCCTGTAAAGCCATAAAATTTTATTTGATGGTGAGTTGATTGTCGATTTTCTTCGGATGGAGCGTATGCAGCGTCATCATCAGTTTGGTGAGCGAGGACCGTTTGATGTCACCGGTAAGGGTGATCACGCCGTCTTTCACTTCCGTCTTTACCGTTGGATAATCTTTGGTGGCATCCGCGACTTCTTTGGTGAGCGGATCATCCGCCGCGATCACTACCGGAGCCGGCGGGGGTGGCGGAGGCGGCGTAACGGTGGCGTTGTCGATCACCTGCTTCACGCCCTCGATATTTTTTACCATCGCATCCACGGAGGCTTTTGCATCGTCATTTCTGAGTGATCCCGTCAGCGTCACCACGCCGTCTTTCACGTCGGTGGTCAGCGCAGCAAGATCCGTATTCGTTTTTTGTGCAGCCGTGATGGCTTCTTTAATCTTCGCGTCTCCGCCCTGGCAGGCCGAGAGGAAAAGGGCGGCTGCCGGCAGGAGCACCAGCATCACCCGGAATAAATAATTTTTTTTCATTGCTGAAGTTTTAGTGTGGAATTGATTCTTGGAAGTTACTGCATTATTGAAGGCCGCCGCCATTCCGCCTTATAAAACAATTATTATCAATCCCGGATATAAATATGGGGCGTAAATTACACAGCGACCATCCGGCTGGTTCTACCGCAAGTAAGGATGTCCCTGCAACCATGCCGAAGCAAAGAATCGAGCTCCTCGACAGTTTCCGCTGTCTCGCCATCCTGAGTGTCCTGCTCTATCATTTCACGGATAGATGGATTCCTCTTTTCCCTTTCGGTCATTTCTTCCGTCATCTTTTTCAGTTCGGCTATCTCGGCGTCCAGTTTTTTTTTATGATCTCTGGCTTTGTCATCAGTTATACCCTGGCGTACACCGAACATTTCCGCGCTTTTTTCGTCAACCGTTTCAGCCGGCTTTTCCCTGCGATGCTGCTGTGTTCGCTGCTTACCCTGGTCGTTGTACGAACGCTTGACCACGAATTACTTTTTCCCTACGCGCACAAGGTCAGCAACCTCCTGCCGGGATTAAGTTTTATCAGTCCGGACTGCTGGAATCTCCTCCTTCCCCGTGATTTTTTCTGGATCAACGGAAGCTACTGGTCGCTCTGGGTGGAGGTGCAGTTTTACCTGCTCGCGTCGCTGGTCTATTTTTCCGACAAAAAAAACTTCATCAGAAACCTGCTCCTCGCGGGACTGCTGGTCGGCGGACTCAAAAATATTCCCATTGCCGTCCTTCACTGGCATTTGGCGGCCGACCAACTGCTCCCTCCACTGATGCGGTGGAAAAGATTCAGCGAGATTTTTAATCTATCTTTTTTTATCTGGTGGTTCCTGGCGGGCGCGCTGTTCTTCGAACTCTACCAATACCGGCTGCTTCGGGAAAAAATGGTGGTAATGCTGTCTGTGCTCGCGCTGCTGATTTTCCTGTTGGAAATGCCTCTCCTCTATTCAAATAATTTCCAGGCGCAGCTCATTGCCTTTGCGGGGATGTGTATTTTATTTCTGCTGATGATCTATCGGAAGACCGCGCTGGGATTTCTGGAACACCGGGTACTGGCGCAAATCGGCATCATCTCTTATTCGATGTACCTGATTCATGAAGATATCGGGGTCCTGCTCATTCACCGCTACGGCGGACTGCTCGGCAGGGCCAGCTTTCTGTCGCCCTTCCTCATGATCCTGCTGACGATCGGATTTTCTTCCCTGAGCTTTCGCCTCTTTGAAAAAAAAGCTGGTCGATGGCTCAAAAAATAAAAGTCCCGCGCGTTTATTGAACACCCTGGGCTGCCTGCCAGGATCCCTGACGCTTCCGGAGATAGACGATCTGCCCAGTATGATAAGCCGTGTGTACGTTGATCTGCGCGATCACCGTTGACGACGCCGCAATTTTTTGATCTTCGGAAGATGCGATCGCCGCTGCCCAATCAGTGAAGATTTTATCCAGCTGCTGCACAAGCCCGTTCCAGGCACCCGCCGCGGGCTGCGCAAATGTTTCATTATTACTCATCTCCTGCATTGTGGCCGGCTGGGATAAAAATTTATCCAGCTCAAGCCGGTTCCAGTAAATGATATGCTGCACAAGTTGCGCGATCGAATGTTCGATGCCTGGTTCCTGCCAGCGGGACTGTTCGTCGGTAAGTCCGGCCAGGGATTGCATCACCGGCACATACCAGCCGGCTTTGTCGTGCGTTGCATTGAGCTGATCCAGCAATACCTGGCGAAGCGTTGTTTCCATACAATAAAATCAGTTCAGATATTTCCTTTTTTTAATTCCGCTACGGCATAGTCAGCCGCCCTGGCCGTGAGCGCCATATACGTTAGGGATGGATTCTGACAGGCAGCGGAAGTCATCGCCGCACCGTCGGTGACAAATACATTCATCGCGTCCCATACCTGGTTGTGCTTGTTCAATACAGAGGTCTTCGGATCTTTTCCCATCCGTGCCGTGCCCATCTCGTGGATGCCGTCTCCCACTTCATGACCACCATCGTGCGTCACCACGTTTTTCACGCCGCCGGCTTCGAGCATCGCCACACCTTCCGAGAGAATATCTTTGCGCATCTTCATTTCATTTTCCCGGATGATGGCGTCCATGGCCAGGATCGGCAGGCCCCATTTGTCTTTGCGTGTTTTATCCAGGGTGATTTTATTTTCGTGGTAGGGAAGCAGTTCACCAAAACCACCGATGCCCATAGTCCAGGGGCCCGGCTCTGTAAGGGCCTCTTTGTATTTGGAACCGATGCCGTATTCACCGATCTCCCGGTTCCACCCTTCGCGTGACGCAGAACCCTGGTAGCCGAAACCCCGGAGATAATCCCGTTTATCATTGTATAAATTGGCGAAGCGGGTGACGTAAATGCCATTGGGGCGGCGGCCATAATAATATTTGTCCTCGTACCCTTCAATGTCGCCGCTGGCCCCAAGGTTGTAATGATGGTCCATGATGTTGTGGCCGAGTTCGCCGCTCGAGCTGCCCAGTCCGTCCGGCCAGATATCCGTCGCAGAATTCATCAGCACCCACGCGCTGTTCAGCGCCGAGGCATTCACAAAAACGATCTTCGAAGAAAACTGATAGGTCTGATTGGTTTCAGCATCCACGATTTCTACGCCGCTGGCTTTTTTCTTATCCTTATCGTACAGAATGCGGGTGACAATGCTCCAGGGCCGCACGGTGAGATTTCCGGTTTTCATGGCTGCTGGTAACGTGGATGACTGCGTGCTGAAATAGCCGCCGTATGGACAACCTTCCCAGCAGCGGTTCCTGAACTGGCATTGAGTACGACCGGGCACCGGCGCCGTCAGGTTGGCGCTGCGGCCAATGATCATGTGCCGTGTATTTTTATAATAATTTTTGATGCGGGCTGATACATCTTTCTCCACGCAATTCATTTCCATGGCCGGCAGGTATTTGCCATCAGGCAGATGCGCCAGCCCTTCCAGCGAACCGTTTACGCCAATGAACTGTTCCACGTGATCGTACCAGGGCGCGATGTCAGCATATCTTATCGGCCAGTCAATGGCCCAGCCGTCCTTCGCGTTGGCATTAAAATCAAAATCGCTCCAGCGGTAACTCTGTCTCCCCCATAAAATGGACCGGCCGCCGAGCTGGTAAGAACGCCACCACTTGAATGGCTTGATCTCTGTGTAGGGCGCTTCCACATCATTGGCCCAGTAATCCATGATGGATTCCTGCCTGCCCCAGGTACGTGCGATGATTGGATGCCGCGCGAGTTGTGCCTGGGTTGGCATCCCGCGGTGTTCGATCTCCCAGGGATTCTTGCTGGCTGAAGTATAATCTTTGATATGCTCGAAGTTTCGTCCACGCTCGAGCATCAATACCTTCAATCCCTTTTCGGTTAATTCTTTTGCGGCCCATCCGCCGCTGATTCCTGAACCGATTACGATCGCGTCATATTGCTGGCCGGCCATAGATGAAATGTTTCACCGAACATACAATTTTTTAAGCGCAAATCAGGCGCCCATGGTCAGCCATTCCATTTCTTTTTTATCCAGCAGACTGCTGATATCTGCAAACCGGGCAGAGAGTTTTTGCAGCTCGTCAAAGCCGATGGCCGGATCTTCCAGTTTGCCCGTGATCGTTTTTTTTTCGCTGTTCAGGTTTTCAATTTCCTGCTCCAGCAATTCAAAAGCCCGTTGTTCCTTATAGGATTTTTTCGGCGCCTGCGGCGATGCTTTTTCGGTGATAGCCGCTTTCACAGGGGCAGGTTTATTTTTCGCCGCCGCATTTTCTGCCTCCCGGGCTTTCAGCCATTCCTGGTACTGCAGGTAGCTGCCGGGAAAATCGCGGATAAATCCATCGCCTTCAAACACGAACAAATGATCGACCAGCCGGTCCATGAAATACCGGTCATGCGATACGATCACGAGGCATCCCGGGAAATCGGACAGAAAACTTTCCAGTACGCCGAGCGTAGGCAGATCGAGGTCATTGGTCGGTTCATCCAGGATCAGGAAGTTTGGGTTCTTGAACAAAATCGACAGGAGGTGAAGTCTTCGTTTTTCACCACCACTGAGCGAGGAGATATAGGTGTACTGCTGTTCGGGCGGGAAAAGAAATAATCCAAGGAATTGTGAAGCACTCATTGTACTGCCGTCGGCCATCTCGAAATTATCGGCGATGTCCTTTACGAATTCGATCACGCGCTTGTCTTCCTTGATGATCAGCCCCAGCTGATTGTAATTGCCGAATACCACCGTTTCGCCGATATTGATCTTTCCGGAATCCGGCTCCTCCAGTCCCTGCAGCATATTGAGGAAAGTGGTTTTACCGGCCCCGTTTTTTCCAACGATGCCGATCCGGTCCCCTTTTTTGAACGTGTAGTCAAATCCTTTGAGGATCACATGATCTCCATATTTCTTATACACTTTTTTTAGTTCGGCCACTTTGCCTCCGAGCCTGCTCATTTTCATCTCCAGTTTTACGCGCTGGTCCTCGATCACCTCGCTAGCCTTCGCTTCCACTTTGTAAAAATTATCCTGACGGCTTTTCGATTTGGTCGTTCGTGCCTTGGGCTGTTTGCGCATCCATTCCAGCTCCTTCCGGTAGGTATTCCGTGCTTTGTCGATGCTCGCGTTTTCGCTTTCGATCCTCGCTGCTTTTTTCTCCATGTAGTTTTCGTAATCGCCCTTGTACACATGGAGTTCACTGCGGTCGAGTTCCCAGATTTCATCACACACATGGTCGAGGAAGTACCGGTCATGGGACACCAGCAGCAGGGTAACCGGCTGCTGGTTGAGATAGTTCTCCAGCCATTCCACCATTTCAATGTCGAGGTGGTTGGTGGGTTCATCCATGATCAGCAATATGTGTTTATTGCCGAAACCGATGTCGATCAGCGTTCTGGCAAGCGCCACGCGTTTACGCTGACCACCGGAAAGTGATTTTACCGGCTGCGTCAGGTGGTGGATATTCAGGCGTTCAAAAATCTGTTTTACTTTGGCATCGAAATCCCAGGCATCGAGTTCATCCATCTGCACGATGGCATCAGACATCGCGTCCATATCCTCGCTTTCACTGGCGGCTTCGAAAGCCTTGATGGCATTGATGATCGGATGATTGTGGTGAAAAACATTTTCGAGTACCGAACGATCTTCCTGAAAAAGGGGATCCTGCTCAAAAAATGTTACGGTGATGTCTTTTGATATCCAGACTTTGCCGCGGTCGGCGGTTTCACGACCGGCCAATATTTTCAGCAGGGTGGATTTGCCGGTGCCATTTTTGGCAATCAGCGCGATCTTGTCGCCTTCTTCAATATGAAAGGTAATGTGGTCAAAAAGGGGCTTAATTCCAAACGATTTTCCAAGGTCTTCGGCAGTGACATAGTGCATTTTGCAAAGATATTCTATTAATTCGGGAAGGCCAGCCGCGCAGGTCAATTTGCCCTCCCCGTCGCAACCTCATCGGGTAAAGCGTCAAAATACTTTTACCCCGTTTATATAGGTGGCCGTTACCCGGCAGGACAGCACCTTACTTTCCGGTACGCGCAGCAGGTCCTGATCCACAATGATAAAATCCGCTTTCTTTCCGGGCTCCAGGCTGCCCACTTCCTTGTCAAGAAAATCGGCTTTCGCCGCCCAGATGGTCATGCCGCGCAAAGCATCTTCCCTGCTCAGGGCTTCATCTACCTGAAATCCTGCAGGCGGATAACCTGCCGCATCTTTTCTGAAAACAGCCGAATGAAAAGTTTTCAGCGGAGAGATATCTTCCACAGGAAAATCGGTGCCCAGGGGGATCCATCCATTCTGTTTCAGTAGCGACTGATAAGCATATCCGTTCCGGATGCGATTGCCCAGCCGGCTTTCGGCCCAATACATATCACTGGTGGCATGCGTGGGCTGTACGGAGGGTATGATGGAGTACCGGCCGAAAAATGCGCGGTCGCCGGGTGTAACCACCTGTGCGTGCTCTACGCGCCAGCGCCGGTCATTTTTTCCCGGAAGATATTTCCGGTAGACTTCGAGGATCATACGGTTAGCACTGTCGCCGATCGCATGCGTGCACATTTGAAATTTCGTCGGGGCCAGCAGGGCCGCCACTGAATCGAAATGGGCCCGGGGCGACAAAAGAAATCCGCGCCAGCCGGGGCGGTCCTGATAAGGCTGCAGCAAACAGGCGCCCCGGCTTCCCAGCGCGCCATCCGCATAGAGTTTAAACCCATTGATAAAAAGCCGGTCGGTTTTATATGGTCCGGACTGCAATAATTTCCGGTAACTCGCCGGATCATCCCGCAGCATCACATACAACTGCAGCTGGAGGATACCTAGTTTTTGCAGTGAGTCGAGTTGCATGGCAGTCTCATAGGAAAGACCGCAATCGGTGATCGTGGTGAGTCCGGCGGCGAGACAATTTTTCTGCGCTGCCTGCAGTCTCTGCAGGAAATCTTTTCCGGAAACCGGGGGCACATGCAGGGATACAAGTCCTACCGCATTGTCTATGAGGATCCCGGTGAGTTCATGATGCACCGTTTCGATCGTGCCGCCGGAAATCAATTGACCAGGCAGGATGGCCGAAACCGACAGCGCTTTCGCATTGGCGAGCGCAGCGTGTCCGTCAATGCGGGACAGCAGCACCGGTTTGTCGGGAAAAAGCGCATTCAGGGAACGGTTATCAGGAAATGCTTTCTTCGGAAATTTATTCTGGTCCCAGCCCTGACCGAGGATCCACGGCAAGTCCGGATGCAGTGCCGAGAATTGGGTTACCCTTTGCACGGCTTCATCCCAGCTGAGGCAACCGGTGAGATCAACCTGGAAAAGACTCTGTGCGTACTCAACAAAATGCGCATGCGCGTCGATCCATCCGGGATATATGGTTTTGCCGCCGGCATCGACCATATTGTCCGACTGGTATTTTTGCATGATCTCATCCTCACTCCCCACGGCCAGTACCTGATGACCGCGCACAGCCATCGCTCCTTCAATGGAAAAAGATTTATTGACGGTATAGATCCGCGCGTGGTGCACCAGCAGGTCGACCTGCTGGCGCAGATGACAGGCGCTGCTAAAGAAAATACTTAGAATGAAAAAACGGGCGGTGATTTTCATATAAAACTGTTTATCATCGAATGGATGCTTAACAAAATGTTTCCCTATTTTCGCGGCCTGCGAAACAAGATTCGTGACCATGAAAAATATCATCTCCCTTTTTACACTGTGCAGCCTGGCGGTTATTTTATTGATTCGTTGTCAGGATTCCGGTGGTCTCCGGCCGCCCATCAGCAAAACAAAAACGATGAAGGACAGCATTCTGTCCATGACTGAATCCCTGACCAATGATCTTGCCAGAAAAGGGGCAATCGCCTGGGTCGATTACTTCGAAAATACCCCTCATTTCAACATGATCGTACAGGGACAAAAACAATTCCCCGATTACCAGACCTTTTCACAGGCCGCCGCGGGTGGATTTCTCAGCAGATTCGGAAAGCCCGTATTGCGTTTTACCAGTTTGCAGGTGGACTCCCTGAGCGACCAGACGGCTGCGATCGTGTCAGCCTATAGGGAAACGCTCACAGATTCCGCGGGCAGTCCGATACAGGTGGAAGGATACCTTACTGCCCTGCTCGACCAGACTTCTTCCGGCTGGAAATGGCGCAGTCTTCACTGGTCTATGAAACCCTGAACGAAGGTTTCAGCAAATCATAAATTTTTTCGGATAACGCGAACTGCCGCTGATGATAGGTGTGCCGCTCCATGACGGGGGCAAAAATTTCGGGATCTGTTTCCGTGGCCGGCACTGAGACGCCACGCGATGCCCAGCCAATCCTGACCGCGCCCAGGGCCGCATGCTCGGTCCCGGGAGATACCGCCACCTTACGCCCAAACAGGTCTGCCAGCATTTGCAACCATTCCGGACTCTCGATAAATCCACCGGTGGCATAGAGATGATCTACCGGCTGGTTTTCAAGGATGGTTTTGCTGATGCCGAATAATCCATGCACGACGGCTTCCATGGCTGCGCGGATGATTTCTGCGCGGCCGTGTTCAATGCCGAGACCATAGATCACCCCACGCGCCGACGCATTCCAGATCGGTGCGCGTTCTCCCAGTATGTAAGGAAGAAAAACCAATCCTTCCGTGGATGCCGTGGAAGTTTTTGCCTCTGCTAACAAGTCAGGAAAATTACCGCCTGTTTGCAAAAACCGGTCTTTCAGCCATTGCAAAAGGATGCCGCCGTTATTGGATGCACCGCCGATCAGGAAACGATCCGGTCCGATCCGATAACAAAAACTTCGCATCTGCGGATCGGTCTGTGGCCGGTCGCTGATCACCCGCGCGGCGCTGCTGGTGCCTACCGTAAGTACAAGAGATCCTTTTTGCACTTGTGCCGCGCCGATATTACTGAGCGCGCCGTCACTTGCGCCGATGATGAACGGAGTGCCGGCGGCCAGGCCTTTCACTTTTCTGATCGACAGACCGGAATAAAGGGTCTGGTTTTCGATCGGCACCAGATCACATAACTGCTTTTCCTGCACACCTGCTTTTGCCAGCAACACCGGATCCCACTCGCCCGAATCCAGGTTCAGCAGCCCGGTGGCGGCGGCCACGGATAGATCGGTCTTCCAGACACCCAGCAGATGAAAAAAAATATATTCCTTGATGCCTGTCCATTTAAATGCCGATCGCAGCAACTGCGGATCCTCCTCACCAAACCAGATCAGTTTGCAGAATGGCGACATCGCATGAACCGGCACGCCGCTCCGGTGATAGTAGTCCATGCCGGAGGGAGAACGGAGCAGGTCTGCCGCAACAGACGCGGCGCGGTTATCTGCCCATAGTATACAGGGCGTTTGTGCGTAACCGTTTTCATCGCAGGCCATCATGCTGTGCATGGCCGCACTGAAAGAAATAAAATCCGGTTGAACAGGATGCAGGTGGAGCAGCATATTTTCGAGAACTGAAACACAGCAGGAAAGTATTTCTGCGGGATCCTGTTCACTGCGGCCCGCTTCACCGTGCTGCATTTTGTAACCAGCCGATTCGCGGTGCAGCAATATTCCCTGATCGGAAAATGCAACACACTTTACAGAGCTGGTGCCGATATCGATGCCGAGCGCATAGGCTGGATAAGACATGTGGAAATGGTAAACGGGTAAATTAAGACTAAATACGTGGAACATCCAAAAACGATCTGTACATTCAACGTCTAAAACAATGCATGTCGTTTCAACAGAAAACCGTACTGATTACAGGGGCAAGCCGCGGCATCGGAAAAGCCATTGCCCTCCGACTGGCAGCTGACGGCGCCAATATCATCATTGCCGCCAAATCGGTGAAAGAGGACGAACGACTGGGTGGCACCATCCAGCAGACGGCAACCGAAGTGGAAGCCGCCGGGGGACGCGCACTCGCATGTTATTGCGATGTCCGAGATGAAGGGCTCATTCAAAAAGCCGTTGCGGAAGGCGCTGACAAATTCGGCGGGATTGATATCGTGATCAACAATGCATCGGCGATTTCCATGGCCAATACGGCGGAACTTGATCCCAAACGCTACGACCTCATCTACGATATCAATGTCCGCGGCAGTTTTATGGTGGTGAAATACGCGTTGCCTTTTTTAAAGCTGGGCCGCAATCCGCATATCCTTAGTTTGTCCCCGCCGCTGAATCTCGATCCCAAATGGCTGGCGCCCCATGTGGCTTACAGTATCAGCAAATTAAACATGAGCATGCAGGTCATCGGATGGGCGGAAGAATTTCGAGCCTTCGGCATTGCCGCCAATGCCCTGTGGCCGGTGACCACCATCGCCACGGCCGCTGTGAAAAATGTGATCGGTGGCGATTTCCTGATGCAGCGCAGCCGCACCCCCGCCATCGTTGCTGATGCAGCCTATCACCTCCTGTCAAAAGATGCGAAGACATATACGGGCAAATTAATGCTTGATGAAGATGTGTTGAAAGAGGAAGGCATCACGGACCTCGCTGCCTATGCGGTGCAACCCGGCATGACACTGTACAAAGATCTTTTCCTCTAGAAAGACAGCTTTCCCCTCCTTATCTTTCTGTTCGTATTGAACAAGTCGCTAAATTTAGTGTTGATAAGAAAAAGAATGTATGAACTACGCTCAAATAAGTGATCTGCTGGGTGCCGAAAGCGAATCCCTGCTGACCCATACCTGTACCACCCTTACCAAAGATAAATTACACCTGCCCTCACCCACTTTTATCGATGATGTATATGCGCAATCCAACCGGCCCATCGGCACATTGCGCAGCCTGCAGCAATTGTTCGGACACGGTCGTTTGAAAGATACCGGCTATCTTTCGATACTGCCGGTTGACCAGGGCATCGAACACAGCGCCGGCGCTTCCTTTGCGAAAAATCCATTGTACTTTGATCCGGAGAACATCGTGAAACTGGCCATAGAAGGGAACTGCAATGCGGTGGCCAGTACTTTTGGTGTGCTCGGCATGGTCGCCAGAAAATATGCCCACAAGATCCCATTCATCGTAAAACTGAACCACAACGAACTCCTCACCTATCCCAATAAATTTCAACAGATCCTTTTCGGTACCGTGAAAGACGCCTGGAATATGGGCGCTGCTGCCGTGGGCGCCACCATCTATTTCGGTTCGGAAGACGCCGACCGCGAGATCACGGAAATCGCGCGGGCATTTGACGAAGCGCACAGCCTCGGCATGGCCACTGTACTCTGGTGCTATCTCCGCAACAATGCGTTTGTAAAGGATGGAAAGGACTATCATCTGGCAGCGGACCTTACCGGTCAGGCAAATCACCTGGGCGTAACCATTCAGGCAGACATCATCAAACAGAAACTACCGGAGATCAACGGCGGATACAAGGCCCTGAACATGGGCAGCAGCCACTATGGAAAATTTGATGAAAGAATTTACACGGAACTCTCCAGCGACCATCCGATCGACCTCTGCCGATACCAGGTCATCAATTGTTACCTGGGCCGCGCCGGACTCATCAATTCCGGTGGCGCATCGGACGGCGATAAAGATCTCCAGGAAGTGATCCGTACTTCCGTCATCAACAAAAGAGCAGGTGGCACCGGAATGATCACCGGCAGAAAATCTTTTCAACGCTCATTCAAGGATGGCGTTGACCTCATCCACAGCATACAGGATGTTTATCTCGAAAAACAAATTACCGTTGCATGATACAAGCCTCTGGCATTAAACCGACAACCATTTTTACTGACATTGGCGGCGTGATGCTGACCAATGGCTGGGACCGGGAAGCAAGAAAAAAGGCGGTGGAAATTTTTGACCTGGATGCCGTGGAAACGGAAGAAAGACACCACCTGACATTTGATACATATGAATCTGGCAAGATCACGCTCGAAGAATACCTGAACCGCCTCGTGTTTTATGAACCGCGGAAATTCACCCACGCGGATTTCCGGCAGTTTATGTTCGATCAGTCACAGCCCTATCCTGAAATGATCGAACTCGTAAAAAAAACCAAGGAGAAATACAACCTTAAAGTGGCTGTCGTCAACAATGAAGGGCGCGAATTGAATACCCACCGGATCAATGCCTTTAAGCTGAATGAGTTTGTCGATTTTTTTGTGTCGTCCTGCTTTGTGCATTTCCGCAAACCCGATGCGGATATTTTTAAAGTGGCCCTTGATATCGCCCAGGTGCCCGCACAGGAAGTCATCTACCTCGAAGACCGCGCGTTGTTTGTACAGGTTGCTTATGGCCTTGGCATCCGCGGGATCATTCATACCGACGTAAAAACCACGGGCAGCGAACTTGAAAAATACGGCATCGGTTTATAAAAAGAGACGCGTCCGTCAGGTGACAGACGCGTCTCTTGTAAACACGCACGTAAAAAATGAGTCTGAGCAATACATCCATCCTACCCGCGGCTGTCAACATCCATCTCCCAGACATCCCAAAAACATCCCGCTCTATCCCAGTCTAATGAAAAACTCTTCTTTTGGTTTCCTGACTTTTTTTGCCTTCGACAGGAAGTCTTTGCTTTCGTCCCGGTATCCCAGGGCCAGCAGGGCCACACTTTTCAAACCTTTTTCTTTCAATCCCAGCAATTCGTCGAGCTTGGCTGGATTGAATCCCTCCATCGCCGTTGAATCCACGCCTTCGAGCGCTGCCGCAGCCAAACCAAATCCCAGACCGATATAGGCCTGCCTGGCTGCCCATTGCTGGTTTTCGGTTTCTGAACGGGTGAGAATACCGCCTTTGATGGCATCCGCAAAAGCTGAAAGAGTGGACAGCTCCACCTCACGGATACGCGCGATCGAATTCATATACTCATCAACCATGGCTTCGGTGATTTGTGCGTTGTATGCAAATACCAGCAGCTGCGAACTTTCCAGCACCTGCGGCTGCGGTGCCGCCAGTTCATGAATTTTGCCCTTCAGGAGATGATCCGAAATCACGAGCACTTTATAGGGCTGCAGACCCGCCGAAGACGGACTGAAGCGGATGGCTTCCAGAATCTTTTCAAGTTTATCGGCCGGAACAAGCTGTCCGTTCATTTTTTTACTGGCATACCGCCACTGCAGGGCATCTAAAAATTCCATAATGATTCTTCTTTAATGAATCACAAAACTATAGTATATTTGATATACAAAGGATACCAGTATACTTTTGTATACTGGGTAAACACAGCTAGTATGATGAAGAAAACAGGGGATTGTCCGATAGCGGATTGTAAGAAAAGTGTGGAAGCGGTGCGGGACGCCCTGTATGTGATCGGGGGCAAATGGAAGATTCCGGTATTGCTGGCCTTATCGGAAGGCCCAAAGCGTTTTACTGAACTGCAGCGTACGATTCAGTCCATCACCTCGCGGGTGCTGTCTAAAGAATTAAAGGAACTCGAACTCAACGAATTTGTAAAACGTACGGTATACGATGCGTCGCCCGTGATCGTGGAATATGAACTGACGCCGTACAGCAGAACCCTGGATCCGTTGATCACGGTATTGCGCGACTGGGGTTTGCAGCACCGGGAACATATCCTGAACGGCTGCAAACAGAAAAAACTTCAGCTGCAACTGGCCAAGACGGCTTAATTTTTTTCGGGCGCCTGCTCCTTCATTTGCGCCGCGCGGCTCCCGCGTTTGCGGACATTGAAAATAACTTTACCGATATCTGGTTGATTGTCACCCAGCAAAAATCCATAGGGCTTGAGTGGCTCCACGCGGTCAAAGATGACTTTGACGATGGCAGTTAGAGGAATGGACAGGAACATACCCGGAATGCCCCAGAGTGCATTCCCCACCAGCACCACGATGATCGAAACCAGCGCATTGATCTTTACTTTCGATGCCACGATCTTGGGTACGAAAAAATTATTGTCGATAAACTGTACCACCAGGTAAGCCACCAGCACCCAGAGGGCATCCAGTGGTGTTTTGGTCGCCAGCGCCACCAGCATCGGAAGTGCGATGGCAATTACGCCGCCGATATAAGGTATGATATTCAATAGGGCGCCGAGCACGCCCAGCAGGATGGCATACTGAATGCCGATGATCAGCAGGCCCACCGAATTGAGCACTGCCACCAGCAGGGCTTCTACCAGTAAACCGAAAAGATAGTTCTGGATCAGCGATTTTGTCTGCAGTAACACTTCGAGTACAACGGCATGTTTGCTCTTCGGAAAAAGCTGCGCGATAAAATCCAGGAGCAGCGGTTTGTAATAGATGATCATGAATACGTATACGGGCATGATGAACAAGGTCACCAGCATGCCGCCAATGGTGCCGACGGTTTTACCGATCACTTCCGGACCACTGCTCAGGCCGTCTCCTTTTGTTTTATTTACCCAGGCGTCGATTTTATATTTCGGTATGTTGAACGTGCTCCCGATCCAGTGCTCGGCCTGTTTATAAAATGAATTGAACTTATCCTTGAACTGACCGGCCGATTCACTGAACAGCGAAAGTTGTTTTCCGAAAAAATAAAAAATACCCAGGATAAAAACAAAAGATAAGAAGATCGCCAGCAGGATAGCGATCACGCGCGGGATTTTTCTGCGCATCATCAGCAGCACGAGCGGGTTCAGCAGGATGGCGATCATGGTGGCAAACACCAGCGGTATGATGATATCCTGCCCGATATAAAGGATAAATCCGAAACCGCCCAGTCCCAGGAAGATCTGGGCCAGTTTTAAATAAAGGGGCAGTGCGACCGGGTTCGGTGTTTCACTCATGGTTAATACGTCGGCTGAAAAGGTACACAAATAATGCCTTACCTTAAAGCGTTAATATTGCCCCATGAATAGGTCTCGTTTTTTACTGTTCCTCCTCCCGATTTTGATTACCTGCACCGCCAGGGCGCAGAGAGAATACGGGGAACTGTACCGTCCGCAAATTCATTTTTCGCCGAAGGCGAAATGGATGAACGATCCCAATGGCATGCTCTATTACAACGATGAGTTTCATCTTTTTTTCCAGTACAATCCCGACTCCACGGTTTGGGGACCGATGCACTGGGGCCATGCCGTTAGCAAGGACCTGATTCACTGGGAACAACTGCCCATCGCACTGTATCCCGACAGCAATGGCACCATATTTTCCGGCAGCGTGGTGATCGACAGCAGCAACAGTTCCGGATTCGGGTCCAACGGCGTCAAGCCGATGATCGCCATTTTTACCCAGTTCAATGCAGTCAGGGAAAAAGCCGGTACCGCCGACTATCAGAACCAGGGATTGGCCTATAGCTTGGACAATGGCAGAAAATGGATCAAGTATGCGGAGAACCCGGTGTTAAAAACACCCGGTCTGAAGGATTTCCGGGATCCGAAACTGATGTGGATGGCAGAAACCGGCACCTGGATCATGACACTCGCGGCTGGCGATCAGATCCTTTTTTATTCTTCCACCGACCTGAAGCACTGGACCGCCGAATCCGCCTTCGGTAAAAATATCGGCGCGCACGGAGGTGTGTGGGAATGTCCCGACCTTATCCCGTTTACGGTGGACGGCAAAAAAATATGGACACTGCTGGTCAGCGTAAATCCGGGCGGCGTACAGGGCGGTTCCGGCACGCAGTATTTCACGGGCAGTTTTGACGGCCATCATTTTTCCACAACCGATACGATCACCAAGTGGATAGACTATGGTCCCGACGATTACGCCGGCGTCACATTTTCGAATACCGGATCCAGGAAAGTATTTATGGGCTGGATGAATAACTGGAGCTATGCGGCCGACATCCCTTCATCCGGTTGGCGCGGGTCGATGACGATTCCACGGGAATTAAGTCTCAAGTCGGTGAATGGCAGATATTTCCTCGCGATGTTCCCGGTATATGAACTCCATAAAATGGATGACCGCAGCCTGGGATTCCGGGAAGTGCCCCTCGACAAACTGATCAATCCCCCGGCGGCTGGCAAATTGAACAGCCTTTTCCGGATTGATATGACCGCCGACCGCCTGCGTTCCTTTTCATTTACTTTCAGCAACCTGAAGCAGCAGGAAGTCGTGGTCGGGTACGACGAAGTCTTGCAGGCATTTTATATCGACCGGTCAAGGGCCGGCAAAACGGATTTCAGCAAAACATTCGGTGCACGCCACTCTGCCGCCCGGATCGCGCGCAAACAGGCTTTCCAGTGCACCATCCTGGTGGATGCGGGATCCGTTGAACTGTTCGCCGACGATGGCCTCCTCTGCATGACGGAAACGTTTTTCGTGACACAGCCCCTCAACCATTTCGTGATGAAAGCGGAAGAAGGCTATAAGGCCAGTGATTTCCGGATTACCACACTCAAGAGTATCTGGCGCTGAGACAAGATCTCCGAGAAAAAACTCAGTCGTCAGAAACCATGGCTGCAGCCACGCGGGCTGTCACCAGCAGCTGACCCGTGTGCCGCATCGTATGCTCGGAGGCATGTACCAGGAGGCCATGCAGGGTCGTGGGAATCTGCTGTCTGCCGACAAACCGCGGCTCCGTAAGCGCAGCAGGATTGGTGTCCTGCAATAATTGCAGACTAACGTCTACCTGCCTGCTGAAGGCAGCCACCAGATCAGCGGTCGTTTGCATACCATTCAGTGTTTCGGCGGCGAGCGCATCCAGCTGCGCAGGGTTCAGTGCGCGATGGGAAGCATAGCTGAACATCCGGTCGAGCACTCCACGCAGATGCAGGAGATGAAATCCCGTGGATGCCAGGCCCAGCGGCTTCAACCACAATGCTTCCTGAGGGAAAGACTGCAGCACATGGCTGATTTCCCGGCGAGATTGCAACAGGGCATGTGCAACGGGTTGCAATAAGACCGGAATGGCTGGTAAAGGCCCGCTGAGCCAGTATTCGACGGCTGAATCCATACGGGAAATTACCAAAATCAGCCGGGAGCCAAAAATTAGCCACTACTCAGTAAAAAAGCCTAGATTGCGGTATTAAATTATTTTCAATTTTACCAGATGGACGCAAAACAATTAGGCACCGTTAAGTTCTTTAATTCAGAAAAAGGCTTCGGTTTTATTAAACATGATGATTCAGGAAAAGAAACATTTGTGCATGCAAGTGGATTGATTGACCAGATCAAGGAAAATGACCGTGTGGAATTTGATGTGCAGAACGGAAAAAAAGGTCTGAATGCTGTTAATGTAAAAATTGCCCGATAATTTGAATTGAGGCGCACCCGCGTCTGCCATTCTTTAGCAATACAGTTAACAACTTTTAAAAAGAAAGCCCTGTCGTTTTACCGCGACAGGGCTTCTTTCGTCAGGCCCTTGCAGGCCGGCCATATCAATAGGCTACTGTTTGTAATAATTCGCGCGCAAATCTTCGATCTGCTGATCGCGCTCGTTCTTCAGATTACGGATCGTTTGCCTCCGCTGGCGGTGCGTCAGACTTTTATCCTGTTTGGCAGACCATATCTTGTCAGCATAGTCATTTTTGATATCTGCTACCTTCATGGCAAGTTTAGACGGCCGGTTATAGCCGTAGCCATTCCCGTATCCGAAAGGACCGAAAGGATAACCGAAATAGGGTGAGTAAAAACCGCCATAAGGATTATAGCCACCGAACCCAAATCCGAGCGACACCCGGGGACCACCATAAAAGCCGCCTCCGTAATGATATCCTCCACCTCCGATATGCCCACGCTGGGCAGAAGCGCCAAAAACAAGCGCCAGCGATAACCCAATCATCAAAAGCTTTTTCATAACGTATGTATTTATACCTATAATACGCAAAAACTGAACAAAAGATGTTTGGCTGGTTTACTATAACGAATCCCTAACAATCGCATGCTCATTATGGCGGATAAGATGACAGGAATGCAGCCGGATGAACCATTATCCGTTGCATCCATGTCAGATCGCTTCCGCAGGCAGCGCACGGATCAGCCCATTTTCTTCCGTTAGATTTCCGGTGGAAACAAGTATCCGCAACCGCCACTGCAGGTAGCTTTCAGCAATGGTAGCGCTTGATTTCGACAGAAACTGATGGATGAGCCGGTGGGCCTTTTGTCCCTCGGCGGGAATCATTTTTTTGAGGGACGCATCAAAATAATCATCGCCTGCCTGCACGAGTTTCTTGGCGCCTTCGAGAATCCTGAGGTCTTTGTTTTCATTAACCAGTCTCGTCCATTCGTCGGGATCTACTTCAAATTCTGCCGCCGTCACGGGCCGGGCCAGTCGCCGCGCCTTGACACATTCTTTCGGCAGTATTTCGTACAGGTGGGCCGGATAAAAAACCGCTCCTTTTTCGTTGATAAAAGGCAGGTTGTTCAGCGAGATCACAAACACACGGCCGGCAAAAACGCCCAGCTGCGAAATCAGCCAGTAATACCCACTCACGTCGCGTGCGTTGGAAGACACCCAGATCCAGATCTCGTCGAACGTTTCCGACTGCATCCTTTCGGTCAGTTGCTGCAGCGCAGCCGGGTCGGGAGACTGCTCCGCTGCGAGAATGGCTTCGGCTGCCATGCTATCTTTCAGCCATTGCCGCCGTGCATCCCATCCTTCGGATTTGTCGAGATCCCGGATCGGACCGATGGAATAGTCTTCTTCAAAACAAATGATTTCTCCATCCAACGCGGGATCGAGGTCCATCGCCTGGGAAAGGATCGCCACGTCGGCCGGTTCAAAAACAATATGAAACATGAAAGCGCTTTTTCTTATCCGTTATTTTCTACGAGGTCTACTTCAATCCGGAGATTGTCGATAATAAAATTCTGGCGCTGGGGCGTGTTCTTCCCCATGAAATATTCCAGCAGTTGCTGGATATGGGTTTCCGGCATCACCATCACAGGCTGCATGCGCATATCGGGTCCGATGAAGCGGGCAAATTCGTCGGGCGAAATTTCGCCGAGTCCTTTGAACCGCGTGAGTTCGGGTTTATTGCCCAATTTTTTTACGGCTGCCTGTTTTTCCTTTTCGTCATAACAGTAGATCGTCTCCTGCTTATTGCGTACCCGGAATAACGGCGTGTCCAGGATATAGACATGGTTGTTTTTCACCAGGTCGGGGAAGAACTGCAAAAAAAATGTCATGAGCAGCAGCCGGATATGCATACCATCCACATCCGCATCGGTCGCGATCACGATATTGTTGTACCGCAGTCCTTCGATACCGTCCTCCACATTCAGGGCATGTTGCAGGAGGTTGAATTCTTCGTTTTCGTACACCACTTTTTTGGTGAGTCCGAAACAGTTTAATGGCTTTCCCCGCAAACTGAATACGGCCTGGGTTTCCACGTTGCGTACTTTCGTGATCGAGCCGCTCGCCGAATCACCTTCTGTAATAAAAATGGTACTTTCTTTTTGTTTGATGGCGGCGAGCTCCTTGACTTTACCGGCAGGCTCTTCGTTATAATGCACCCGGCAATCCCGGAGTTTCTTATTGTGCAGGTTCGCTTTTTTCGCCCGCTCGTTGGCGAGTTTTTTTATCCCGGCCAGCTCCTTTCGTTCCCGTTCGCTTTGTTCGATGCGCTTTTTTAGCGCGTCTGCCACCGCCGGCGTCTTGTGCAGGTAATTGTCCAGCTCACGGGCAAGAAAATCATACACGAAATTCTTCATGCTGGCGCCACCTTCCACCACATACTGGCTGCCCAGTTTTGTTTTAGTCTGGGATTCGAATACAGGTTCTACCACACGCACCGAAATGGCTGCGGTGATGCTCTGGCGGATATCGGCTGAATCATAATCCTTCTTATAGAAATCCCGGATCACCTTTACAAAGGCTTCCCGGAATGCCTGCTGGTGCGTACCGCCCTGCGTGGTGTACTGCCCGTTGACAAAACTGAAGATCTCTTCGCCGTAGTCATTGTTGTGCGTAAGGGCCAGTTCGATATCATCGCCTTTGATGTGGATGATGGGATAACAGATCTCGTCTTCGTTGGTGCGCCTTTTCAGGAGATCCAGCAATCCGTTTTTTGACAGGTATTTTTTCCCGTTGAAATTGATGACGAGCCCCGCGTTCAGGTAACAATAGTTCCAGAACTGGTTATCGAGGTACTCGTTGATAAAATGATATTTTTTGAAGATG
Source organism: uncultured Puia sp. (assembly GCA_964658175.1). Lineage (GTDB taxonomy): Bacteria > Bacteroidota > Bacteroidia > Chitinophagales > Chitinophagaceae > Puia. Next base: position 20,458 of record CAZZYD010000015.1, read on the forward strand.
GATTCGTCGGGCACAAAAGATACGGTGGTCCCGTTGGGTTCTTCCGTTTTGGCTTCCTTGTATTCCTTGACCAGGTTTCCTTTGCTGAAATCGGCTTTCTTTTCTTTGCCTTCGCGGTAGGCGGTTACGGTGAAGAATTCACTGAGGGCGTTGACCGCCTTGGTGCCCACCCCGTTCAGTCCCACGGCTTTTTGAAACGCTTTGCTGTCGTACTTAGCACCGGTATTGATCTTGCTGACCACATCCACCACTTTACCCAGCGGAATGCCGCGGCCGTAATCGCGCACGGTGACGGTTTTATCCTCAATGGTGACTTCCACCTGTTTTCCGTAACCCATCGTGTATTCATCGATGCAGTTGTCGACCACCTCTTTGACGAGGACATAGATCCCGTCGTCGGCACTGCTGCCATCGCCGAGTTTACCAATATACATGCCCGGACGAAGCCGGATATGTTCCTTCCAGTCAAGGGAGCGGATCGAGGCCTCGGTATATTCGAATAAATCCTGCTTGTTCTCTGCCATAATAGATGGGCGCAAATATAGGAAAAGGAATCTGGAAGCCCCTGCCGGCAATTACGCACGATTGTGCATAGCGTATTGTATAATTATGATTTGCTGCTACTTATCGTCGTCTGCGACGGATGGTTTATGCGAAAAATGCGGGAAAAACCAAGTAGTTTTACCAATAATAAAACACTTCTTTTTTCGCTTTTATAAGACTAAACCCTTATCCTTGAAAATCGGTGTTTTGCCTGTTCTGAGCCTTATCATATCCCTCACATCGATCCTGTTGTGCTTCATTCCCGTGTTTTTGCTTCGCTGGAAGAAAATGACGCCCATCGGCGCCTACGGATGCATTTCGATTTTCTGGCTGATCAACGGTATCATCAATATCCCGGACAGCTTCGGCATCGACAATTCCAGCGACCTGAGCAACCGCATCACCCTGCTGTACAACCTGATTGAAACGCCCCTGGCGCTTTGCATATTTTACTTCGCCTCCACCGGGCTGAAAAAAAAGATTGCCCTCTACCTGATCCCGGCCTTTGTTGTTTTTGAATGGATCGTGCTGATGCGGAAAGGACACAACTTCGATTCCAGCACGATCATCATCGGCGTCGGCAGCGTCATCGCCCTCGTCTACTGCCTGCTGGGCATCGGACAGTATTTCTCGAAAGTGCAGCACAACTATTTCGAGCGCACGCTGGGATTCGTATACGCCGGATTTATTTTCTATTACGGCCTCGGGATGGTCGTGTATTATTTCAGTTATCTGAACTTCCAGAAATCAACCGTGCCCTATACGCTCTTCGTCTACAACCTAAGCCTGATCTGCGCTACAGGATTGATTTCATATGGTTTCTGGCTGGAAAGACGCCGGCATCATTCTTCGTCTTCCTCATAGTTATAGGAACCCTGGCTGTCCTTATAGATCAGCTCCCAGTCCTTTATTTTTTCATCACTCACCAGTTCCAGTATATCAAAGATCGGGTCTGCTTTCCGTTTCCATTCCGTTACGGGACCGTCCTGGTATTTCGACACGTACATGCATTGATCTGTTTCCAAATGCACTTTGATCAGGTTCACCGGGGCTTCTTCTTCCTCCTTGATCAGGTAATAACAATTTTTTTCAAGCAGCGCATAAGAATACATACACACAATTTTAATTATGATTACAGCAAATAACGATGGATCGAATGGGGTAGTAAGTAAACCCGGCAGGTGAATTTTGGGTAGTAGTAGGTTTCCTGCGGGTGTATGCAAATTTACGGTTTTCCTTTCTGGCCGAACCCGATTTAGGGATAAAGAAAGCCGAAAATCAGATATTTTTTCAAATATTTGAAAATCAATACGTTATACCATCTTTCCCTTCTCCAGGCGGAGAAATTTGTTGACAACCTCCGGCAATTCTTCCGGATAATGACTCACAAAAATCAGGGTGGCTCCCTCCTGCCGGCAATAGGTGTCGATCAGCTGTCGGACCGCTTCGGTATGGTGGCCATCCAGTCCCTGGCAGGGCTCATCCAGGACCAGTAGGGGTGGATGCTTGATCATCGCGCGCGCGAGTAGCAGGAGGCGCTGAAAACCTGAGGGCACCTGATTCAGCAGGCGATGTTTATAGACGGAGAGATTCAGGTATTGAAACCATTCGTCCACCATGCGTTCCTGGTCCTGCGACAGCATCCGGAACAGGCCGATCGTATCGAAGAAACCAGAGGCGACGGTCTGAAAGCAGGTCGCCGACGGATCGAAGTATAAATGCAGTTCGGGTGATAAAAAGCCGATGCGTTTTTTGATATCCCAGATACTTTCTCCGGTTCCGCGCCGCCGGTCAAACAGATAAATCTCATTGGCATAGGCCTGTGGATTGTCGCCCGTGATCAGGCTCAGCAACGTGGATTTTCCGGCGCCATTGGGTCCGGACAGACTCCAGCAGTCACCCTTGTTCACTTCCCAATGAATGCCGTGAAGAATCTTTTTTTCTTCATAGGTGATCTCTACGTTGCGCATCTGTACTGCACAGCTGAAATCTGCCGGTATACCGTCTGTCGTGCCAGGTATTTTTTTTTCAGGGGCGATGGGTTGCTGTCGGCGGATCCTGTTCCGGAAATCTGCCAGGTTTTCCAAAGCGCTGAATTTTCCCTTTGCCAGCGTGGCGACGTGCGTAATGCCGGTAGGGATGTCGCGGGCCTGCCCGATCAGGAGGATCGGATGCCCCTGCTGCATCAACCAGCCGAGCAACTCGTCCAGCAGCTTTCTGCCCGCCGCATCCAGACCCGTAAAGGGCTGATCGAGCACCAGCAGTTCATGCTCCGCCAGCAGCGCCTGCGCGATCTGCAGCCGCTTGTTCTCTCCGTTAGACAGCTGAATCAGTGGTTCGTCGAGCAATGATTGCAATTGCAAACGTTCCGTCAGCGCAGCCTTGCTGAACAGCCGAGACTGATCTGCACAGCCATCCAGACTTTTCCGGACGGTTCCGGTAGTGCCTGCATCGAATGACTGGTATCGCTGCTGATAATAAAAATCGCTTCGGTTGCTGAGGTCGCGGAAACGATGCTGCTGTTCCACCAGCTGTACAGCGGAAGGGAAATGATCCGCATCCGAAAAAGAGGTCAGGATCCTTCCCTGGTAATGCTGAAGGCCGCACAGCACCCGCGCGAGCACCGTTTTTCCGCTGCCGGAATCTCCTGTCAGCGCCCATTGCTGCCCCCGCTCCCATCGCCAGGAAAGATTTTGCAAAACCGGTTCCGCGCCGATCTGAACAGAGACGTCTTCCAGGGAAATAAATAACGGATCCATATTCAACGGGGATTATGCACAGGGCCAGCCACATTGGGTTGAAACCACTAAATTACGACTCCAAAATATAAATATCTGATCTCCCAGCAAACGATACAACAGATTCTCAGCCGCATCGACATCATCGAGATTGTGGGCGGTTTTGTAAAATTAAAAAAGCGCGGCGCCAACTACCTGGGGCTTTGTCCTTTCCACAATGAGAAAACACCGTCATTTACGGTGTCTCCGGCAAAGGAAATCTTCAAATGCTTTGGCTGCGGCCGCAGCGGCAACAGCATCAGTTTCCTGATGGAGCTGGAGAAATACAGTTATGTGGAGGCGCTGCGCTGGCTGGCGGCAAAATACAATGTAGATGTCGAGGAGACGGCGGTGAGTCCCGAAGTGAAACTGCAGCAACAGGTCGCCGACAGTTTGTATATCCTCAACGGATTCGCGCAGCAGTTTTTCACGCACGCTTTGTTGGAAGAAGAGGAAGGACAGGATATCGGCCTGAGCTATCTGGAGGAAAGGGGTTTCCGCAAGGACATCATTGAAAAGTTCCAGCTCGGCTACAGCCCGTCGGCCTCGGATAGTTTCACGACCAAGGCCGTTGCCGCACAGTATAGTCCCGAGATCCTGCAACGCAGCGGGCTGGTGGCTTACCGGGACGGACGCTCCTATGACAATTACCGCGGCAGAATTATTTTTCCGGTCCACAATCAATCGGGAAAAATTGCCGGCTTCGGCGCACGCGTGATCCGTAACAATGACCGCGCGCCGAAGTATATCAATACACCGGAAAACGAAATCTATATAAAGAGCCGCATCCTGTATGGCTCCTATTTCGCCCGCCAGGCCATCGATAAGCTGGATCAGTGCCTGCTGGTGGAAGGATATACGGATGTGATCTCCCTGCACCAGGCGGGCATCGAGAATGTGGTGGCGAGCGGTGGTACCTCGCTGACGCCCGATCAGCTTCGCCTCGTAAAAAAATATACCTCCAACCTGATCATTTTATATGACGGTGACAGCGCAGGTATCAAAGCGGCCCAGCGGGGCATGGACCTCGCCTTTGAAGAAGGGCTCAATGTGCAACTGGTACTGATCCCCGACAAAGAAGATCCCGACAGTTATGTGCGCCGAATCGGTGCGGAAGCCTTCCGAAGTTTTATCGAGGGCAACAAAAAAGATTTCATTCTCTTTCAGCTTGGGTTGTCGCTCGCCGATGCCGCGGGGGATATGCAAAAAAAATCCCTGCTGGTAAACCAGATTGCGGAAACGATTTCTAAAATTAACAAGGCCGAAGACTTTACCAAGCAGCAGGACTATATCCGTCGCTCCGCCGAACTGCTGCGGGTGGATGAGGACGGACTCAATACCCTCGTCAACAAATTCATCCGGGAACGCGTCACCAAGCAAACCATGCGGAGCACGGCGCCGGAGATCCCGCAAAACGCCGACGACCAGCATCAGCCGGAACTGACAGAAGATTTACTCGACCTGCTCAACAAAGATGAACAACAGGAAAGGGCCATCATCCGTTCGCTGCTGGAATTCGGATTGAAATCATGGGATGAACAAAAAACGGTGGCAGAATTCATGCTGCAGGAATTCACCGAAGAAGACATGATCGACAACCAGGAGCTGATCCGGATCCTGGATACATATAAACAATGGTATGAGCAGGGGCTGGAACCTACGGCGCGGAATTTTCTTTACCAGGAAGACCAGACCCTGAGCCGGCTGGTGGTGTCAGTGATGGAATTTCCTTACGAGGTCAGCGCCAACTGGAAAGAATTTTATGAAGGAAAGATTTTTACGCGCGAAGAATTATACAAGGAGGAAGTGGTGTCCACCCTTTGCTACCTGAAACTGCGAAAGATCAAAAGGCTGATCGAAATGAATCAGAAAGACCTCGAGCGTTCGGTTACGGCGGAGGAGCAGCAGATGTTCATCCAGACGCATATGCATTTGAAAGCAATGGAAAAAGAATTGCTGGCAACGATTGGAACGGTGATCGTGAAAGTGTAATCAGCGGCCCATGGCGGCGGTAAGTCCGGTTGACAGCACCGCACCGGTGGCCCGGGTGGCTTTCTCGTACCGGGTGGCCGTCCACACATGATCCAGCGTAATTTCATTCACCGCTTCATAGCCCGCATGGGTGATGCAGTTCCAGCTGCTGTCGCGACCAAGGGTGGTGGCGATTTTTGATGAAGTCTTCGGATAGGAAACCCAGAGTTTACAGGCTTTATGGAGCGCCGGCAGAATCTCGGTGATGATACCCTTCAGCTGGATTTCATTCACGGCGAAAACGAGCGCAAAGTCGATTTTTCTTGTCCGTAAAAGGGGGGTGATGTTCTTGGCAAAAGCCAGTTTGGAAAATTGTTTCTCGATGGAGGAGGGCAATCCCTGAATCAGCAGGCTTTTCTCATTTTTCAACTCAAGCTTATCTAGTAAGGATTGCATGTGTTTTTTATTTAATGTGCCCGTAACCTGCGCGTGGGGCTGCAAAGGTAGCCAAACTTACTGGGAGTACGAAGGAAAACGGCAACTATTCTCCCAGCTTGGCATCGTCGCCAAACCGTTTCTGCCGTCGTTTATCGCGGTATTTCAGGATAGGCACTTTGCTTTCACTGCCCCTGAGCAGGCGGCTGATGTTCTTCTGGTGGGTCAGGATCACCAAA
>CAZZYD010000016.1:0-26216 GCA_964658175.1 uncultured Puia sp.
TTTCCGATGCCACGCCACCCTCGAGGTCCACGGTAAACGGAAAGCTGCCCGTATAAAATTCATCCCCTCTGCCGTAGGCGAAATTCAGCGTTCCGAGCAGGTGGGCCGGAACCGTGCCCCGGATAACGACCGGCGCGGTGATTTCCCCGTTGCCCGTGAGGACGGAAAAGGCGGCGTTGTCAAATATTTTCGAATGGATGGTGCTGCTTTGTCCGGTGACGCCGAATTTACCGGCTACTGTCATGGCGCTGTCGGAAAAATCGATGGACGCGGAAGGCGTACCGCTTACGTCCTGCCCCGGTGCGTAGATCTGCCAGGCTTTGGGATTCTGAATGCTGAAGTGGATTTCATATTTCCCCTCGGCGACTCGGGTTGCATGGGCAGAAAGTACGATTGAACTGCTATCCTGGGCATGGCCTGAAAAAACGCAGAAAATTGCCAGCAGCAGGGCAGGCAGTTTATATAATTGCATGAGGCAATTTACTGCAACCTTGCCCATTTATTTCGTCGGTTTTGCGACATGATGTTTACGAGCGGCGTTAAAAGGATGCCAATACAGACGAAGAACGGCTGCTGGCGGCAGATGCGCCCACCAGGAGACCTGTCAGGAATGTTTTGCCATCTGTATTTCCCAGCGCTTCGGAGCAGGCTCTTTCCGGATGGGGCATTAGGCCAAAAACATTTCCCCGGGTGTTACGGATGCCGGCAATATTACGGATCGCGCCGTTGGGGTTCGCTGCAGCGTGAACAACACCCTGCGCGTCGCAATAGCGCGCGATCACCTGATCGTTGGCCTCGATTTCATCCAATACCTGTTCCGGCGCATAATAACGTCCATCCCCATGGGCGATGGGCAACTTGAGGGGTGACTCGCTCTGGGCTGTCTGCACAAATATATTTTTACCAATAAACTGCTGGTTGGCATTGTGCATCAGCACGCCTGGCAGGAGATGTGATTCGCAAAGAATCTGAAAGCCATTGCACACACCCAGCACTTTGCCGCCATCATGGGCGAATTTTACCACGCTCTGCATCATCGGACTGAACCGGGCGATCGCCCCGCAACGGAGATAGTCGCCATACGAAAAGCCGCCTGGCAGCACGATGCAGTCATCGGTCGTGAACATGGACAGGTCCGTATCCTTGTGCCAGAGCATGATCACTTCCTGGCCCAGGTCGTCCCGCAGGGCGAATTGCATATCACGGTCACAATTGGAACCAGGGAAGACAATGACACCAAATTTCATGTGAATAGTTTACGCGGTAAAGGTAATTATTTGTCGCGAAACGGCCGATCAGAGCACGTAATTGACCAAAATGACCAGCGCAAAGCATAGCCAGTGCAGCAACAGCGGAACGGTCTTTTTAACCGGATAATAATAGGCCGCCGCGTGAAAAGCGGCAAAGGGCATAGCCGTTACGATCCAGTTTTCGTAAGAGCCCGCCTTGTTGATCAGGATCACCAGCACCGCTGTGATCAGGAATACCAGCAGCAGACTCCAGCTTTTCCTTACCTGGATCAGCATTTTATTCAGGTTATTCTGCACGTAAAAGCCACCGATGATAAAAGGGATTACCAGCAGCGTGATGCCGGCCGTCGTCCACACCGAGGTAGGGATCGCAGGCAGCGTGAAGGTAATCACCGGCAACAGGTTGCGCCAGTGCAGCTGGTTGATAAAATACAGCAGCAGGATAAGGAAATAATAGGGAGAAGTGAATCCGATGAGTCCGACAAACCATTCCTGTACGCGGAATGGCCGCATGATCAGCAACGCAAATATCAGCAGCAACAGAAAAGCGATGGCGGGAATGTAGAGCAGCGTCGCCAGCCCCAGCAGCAGTCCGATATTAAAGATGGCGCCGACGGGGCTTGTGCTGTTATACAGCAGGATCATGCGGTACCAGCACCAGATCATGATGGAATTGATCAGGAGCGGCGCGGAAAAATGATTGAAATCCGGAAGCAGGGAGGTGACCAGGATATAGGCCATGCCGGGCAGGAAATTCGGTTTTGGCAACACCTTATTGAAATTGCAAATGCTGTTGAACAGGGTTGCCTGGGTAAAGAGCAGTAAAAAAGTGAGTACGGCAAAAGGCAGCGCCGTGTGCAGGAATATCGAATTCAGTCCGGTGAGAATATAGCGGTAAAGATAATTGTCTTCTTTATGAAGACCCGGCAGGTAGGGATGTAAAAAGATGTTGAACTTCAGCACCAGCGCATACACGAACAGCAGCAGCGCATTGATGGAAGTCTTTTGTTTAAAGATACCAATCACCGGCAGGTTGTTTTAAAAATCAAGTTTTGCGAAGCAAAGATAATTTTTGAAAAGACAAGGTATCACAATTTGATTTCCGCTGATCTGTTTTCCAAAGCGGGTCATAAACTCGTATCCTTTATCCAGGTTCCGGAGGGTGGGATAGCGTGTAAGTTTGCCTTCTGGTGAGATGCTCTGGTCGGTCAGCAGGAGTGTTCTGCGTTCGTATTGATTGTATAAGAAATGAAGCTCGCCGCCGGTATTCATCACCTGGTGAGAGATCAGCCAGTTGTTATCGTCGTCATACTGGCTTTTCGGGATCACATTGCTCCATTCCAGGTTGCTGTTCTTATCAAACGAAAACACCAGGATGTTTTCTGCGCTGTACCGGTTCACCGATCCGTAACCATACCGGTTATAGGGACCGTATGGATTGTAAAACGGGGAATAATAATCGGAGGGTCCGAGAAAAGGACTGTATCCGTATCCGCCGTTCAGATAGTCCCAGCGGTTGAATGCGCTGCCGCGGCTGGTCGTGTATTCCGATTCGCTGATGATCAAATATCCGCCGTCTTTTTTGACGACGATCCGTTTAACGAAATAGTCGTTGAATGCCATTTTCACATTCGACTCTGAGCTCTTCGCCACCGTACGCAGTTCTTCGTTGAACACGGCGAGATTTTCTTTTACCCGGCTGCCGCTGACCTTGTCCCAGATCACCGTATACAAGCCTTCGATATTCCCGCGGCGTTGCTTATAATAGAATCCGCTGATGAGATACCGCTTGTTATTGTTGTCGATCTTGAGTTTGATCTCATCGAGGATCCGGTCGTTCGCGCCGATATTCCGGATATCGAAGCTATCCGCGGTGGCGGATTTCGTCACCAGGAACACTTTGGATACGTATTCGCTGTTGCTGCTTTTCGCAAAGCGGCAGAAGGCGAGCTGGCTGTCGTTGTCAAGAAAAAAATCGGTGAAAGTCTCCGTCCTGTCTTCCATGGCAATATTCAGGCGGTGCCGGTCGATCAGCTGAAGGTCCTTATCATAGAGATAGGTGGTGAAAACAAAGTTGCGGGCATTTTTGCTGTTTACTTTCAGCACCATGAAATGCTGTTTATCCTCGCTGACCACCAGGGAGTAAATTTTGCTGGTGGCAGAAAAATTGATCTGGGTGGTATCGAGTTCCATGACATCTCCGATCCGGTGCGCGTTTCCGTCCATTTTTACCAGGCTGCAATGCAGTACATTTTTTTTCTGGTACTCGTAGATCATATAGAAATAATCCTGGTATTGGATAAAGTCGACGTCGAGTGCCTTATCCGGCAGAAAATCCAGGTTTACCCGCTGCACCAGTTTCATTTCGTTGGAAAAAACAGAGATGGCGCCGCTGCTTCTGTTATTAAGGAAAACGAGGATATTTCCGCCCACTTTGCCGATGATCTCAAAATTAGTCTTCCGGCCATCGTCCGGGTCGGGATCAGAATATCGTATTTGCTGTGCATGGAGGCAGAAAGGCAGGGCAAGCAGCAGGCAGGCTATCCATCGTTTTACTGGTACCCTGAAAAGGCTCGGTTTCATGGTTTCTCTCACTTTAATGTTCACGGGTAAATCAATTTGTAATTTAGGCAAAATTCATACGATTCATTATATCTTTGTTGTGTCGGGGCAACACTGACAACGATTGTTTGCGCATGAAAAACTATCCTTTCCGAAAAACCTCATTTAACTTATCCTGCCGTGAGCAAACAAATTAATAAGGTAACGGTTGCCAATCTCGTCATCGCCCTGGGAATCATTTACGGGGACATCGGAACCTCTCCTCTTTACGTACTAAACGCCATTATCAGCGGGCGCATTATTTCTGAAAAGTTAATACTTGGCGGACTCTCTTGTATCATTTGGACCTTAACCCTACAGACGACGATTAAATACGTATGGCTGACCCTTAAAGCCGACAATCGCGGGGAAGGTGGTATCTTCTCCCTGTACGCCCTGGTACGCCGGCAAAAACGCTGGCTCGTGCTACCTGCCATGATCGGCGGCGCTGCCCTGCTGGCCGATGGCATGATCACTCCGCCCATTTCTGTTACCTCTGCCATCGAAGGTCTCCGGCAGCTGCCAACCTTTCACGATATCAGCCAGACGACGATCGTTTACCTGGTGATCGGGATCATGTTCGTTTTGTTTTTCCTCCAGCAGTTCGGTACCGATTCCATCGGCAAACTCTTCGGGCCGATCATGTTCCTCTGGTTTGCCATGATCGCCATCCTGGGTTGCAGTCACCTGCTCGACGACCTGAGTATATTCAAAGCATTGAGCCCATATTATGCCATCGACCTGCTCACCACCTACCCCAAGGGATTCTGGGTGCTGGGCGCCGTCTTCCTTTGTACTACGGGTGCCGAGGCCTTGTATTCGGATCTCGGACATGTGGGTAAATCCAATATCCGTGTTTCCTGGGTGTATGTAAAAATCTGCCTGCTGCTCAATTACCTCGGGCAGGGTGCCTGGTTGCTGGCCAACCACGACGGCGGCCTCGTCAACACCAGCACCAGCAATGTATTTTACAGCATCATGCCGCAATGGTTCCTGATTCCGGGCATCATCATCGCCACGGCGGCGGCCATTATCGCCAGCCAGGCCCTGATCAGCGGTTCCTTTACCCTGATCAGCGAAAGCATGCGGCTGAACCTCTGGCCAAAATTCCGGATCAGCTATCCAACTGAACAAAAAGGACAACTGTATATCCCCGCCATCAACTTCCTTTTATTCATCGGCTGCTGCGGGATCACCATCTATTTTCAAAGTTCATCACATATGGAAGCCGCCTACGGCCTGGCCATCACACTGTGCATGATCGCCACTTCCCTGCTCTTTGCCAACTACCTGATCAGCCAGCGAACCTGGGCTGTTTGGATCTATCTGTACCTGAGCATCTACCTGATCATTGAATTCAGTTTCCTGTTCGCCAACCTCGAGAAATTCCCGCATGGCGGTTTTGTCACCCTGATCGTAGGAGGTGGCCTGTTCGCCATCATGTATGTCTGGTACCGCTCCCGAAAAATCAAAAACCGGTATGTTGAATTCGTGCGGATGGAACATTATATCCCGCAGATCCAGGAACTGAGCAACGACCGGACGGTGGCAAAATATGCCACGCACCTGATGTACATGACCAGTGCCAACAATCCGAAGGAAATCGAGCATAAGATCATTTACTCCATCCTGAATAAAAAACCAAAGCGCGCGGATATCTACTGGTTCGTGCATATCGATACCGTGGATGATCCCTATACGGCTGAATATTCCGTGGATCATATCATTCCCAACGATATTATCCGGGTGGAGTTCCGCCTCGGGTTCAGGATCGAACCCAAGATCAACCTCATGTTCCGCAAAGTGGTGGAAGACCTGGTCAACAACAAAGAAGTGAATATTACGAGCCGCTACGAATCGCTGGAACGGAATAATGTGGTGGGTGATTTTCAGATCATCGTCATGGAAAAATACCTGAGTCAGGACAACGAACTTCCTTTCTTCGAGCGCGTGATCATGAAACTTTATTTCTGGCTGAAAGAAATCAGTCTGTCGGAAGAGCGCGGCTTTGGCCTGGATCCTTCCAATGTCACGATCGAGAAATTTCCACTCATTGTTTCTTCGCTCCCTGACCTCAATCTCCGCCGGGTCGGCGAGCAGTAACCGGTGACAGCCTGCGCTAGCTCATCGCCTTCAGCTGCCTCGTTGCCGGGATAAAATAATGATTGTGTGATACCGGGACGACATCGCTGTTGCGCGCCATTTTACGGAGCCTGCCCTGTTCGAGATCATATACATCGTAACCGAAAGGTTCCAGCAGATCCAGCAGGCGGTTCCGCTCCTTTTCATCACCCAGCTCGCAGAGTATGAGTGGCCGGAAACGTTCGATCAGGGAAAGAAAGGAATTGAACACGGATACTTCGAGGCCCTCCACATCGCATTTTATAAAATCCAGGGCCGGCAGGGAAGCAAAGAGCTCATCGCCCCGAACATTCTTTACGCGTTCAGACTCCACATACGACAAATGGGTGCTTGAGTGAACGATCCGCGCATAGGCGAATTTTTTCACCTTGTTTACTTCCGGAATTCCCATCTCCACATATTCGGTACCGCCTCCCATGGCATACTGGTAGAGGGTCAGGTTGCGGCATTTGCTTTTTGCCGCCAGCGCAGCAATCACCCGGTTGAACTTGCCCATGGGTTCAATCGCATACACATGACCGGTATCCCCCACGAGCCGCCCCAGCTCAAAAGTAAAATAGCCGAGGTGGGCGCCGATGTCGATGCAGCTGTCGCCGGGGCGGATAAATTCCTTTAAAAAATATACATCCTGGTATTCGTGGCCGAGGAGTTTCCATTTCAGCATACGCTGATAATTCGTGGCCAGTAAATCGAGGTATTTTTTTTCACCCAGCAGGGAAAGCAGCCATTTTCTAAGCATCGGCCAAAGGTACAACATGACCATCTTTATTGTTCCTGATCTTGTCTGGTACGGAGGCCAGGATTTCCTGCCGGAGAATTTTTATCAGTCTTTCCTTTACAAAATCACGGTGCACCACGAGACTGATTTCGCGGGTCGGTGCGGGCTTTTTAAAGTGACGGATGAGCTTCTGCTGCCGCGCCGTAAAATCCAGGGTGGCGAGTTCCGGCAAAATCGTGATTCCGTCGTTCACTTCCACCATCCGCCGCAGCGTTTCGAAACTACCGGCCTCGTAATCGAAATGACTTTCCTGCCGCGTGGCTTTGAACAGCTCGCAGAGGTTGATCACCTGCGACCGGAAACAATGCCCCTCCTCGAGCATCCAGAGTTTGTTCGGATCGATGTCTTTGGCCAGCACATATTGTTTTTTATAGGCTCCGTTCTTTTCAGACACATAGGCTACCAGCTCCTCATAAAACAAAATGTCTTCCCGGAGCCCCTTTTGCTGCAGGGGTGTTGCCAGGATGCCGACATCTACGGATGACTCGCGGATCTTCGCCAGCAAGATCTCCGTGGTCATTTCGTGGACGATCAGTTTGATCCGGGGATATTTCCTGGTGAAGGTCTGCACGAACAGGGGGAGCAGGTAGGGCGCCAGCGTCGGTATGATGCCGATCCGCAATTCGCCTTCGGCGATGTCTTTTTTGGAAGAGATCAGTTCGCCGATCTGATTGCGTTCCGATAATATTTTTTTTGCCTGATCGATCACCGCCCGGCCGGTGTCTGTCGGCACCACAGGAAAGCGGCTCCGGTCAAAAATCTTAACCCCCAATTCCTCTTCCAGCTTCTGCACCTGCATGCTCAGCGTCGGCTGCGTTACAAAACAGGCGTCCGCGGCATGGGCAAAATGGCGGTGGATGTCAATGGCCACGATATATTCCAGCTGGACGAACGTCATAGAGATAAGCTATAATGTCCCAAAATTAATCAATTCCGTCAATTGGCAAAAAGCGGGACATGCACGGGCACGATGGATTTATTTTTCTTCCAGTACCGTGCCGGCAAAACTGATGGTGAGCTGGTGCACCGCACCGTGTTTGATGGCTACATTTTCTTTTCCGTGGCCGACGGGAAAACCGAAACACACGGGATAATCATATTCCTCGACCAGGTTGCGGATCAGGGTCTCCACCGGTTGACCGAAGGGACGATCCGTGTCTTTGAGATTTGTAAACTGCCCTACCACCAGGCCGGCCAGGCGGCTCAGCTTGTCGGCCCGTTTCAACTGGTACAACATGCGGTCGATATTATAAATATATTCTCCGATGTCTTCAATAAAAAGGATCCGGTCTTTGGTTTTCAGGTCAGACGGGGTGCCAATGCCATGGGCCAGCAGGGTGAGATTGCCCCCCACCATTTCCCCGGCAACGGATCCTGCGCGGTCAAAAGCATGGGAGGCACAATCATATCTCGGTTTGATTCCGGTCAGTACCTGCTGCAGGGAATCCGTGTAGGGATCAGGCACGGGCGCTTCGTTGAAAGCGCCGGCCATGGGTCCGTGGATGGAAGAAATTTTATAGTTGGAATAAATATGTGCATGCAGCACGGTGATATCGCTGTATCCGATGATCCATTTCGGCGCCTTCCTGAATTTCTTAAAGCTGACGCGGTCGATGATGCGACCGAGACCGTAGCCGCCCCGTCCACACAAAATCGCCTGTATGCTATCATCATCGAGCATTTGCTGAAAATCGGCCAGCCGCTCTTCATCCGTTCCCGAAAAATAATTACCGGAATCACTGCCGACGGTTTTTCCGAGCCGGACCTGAAAACCCCAGGTGCGCAACTGCTGCACGCAGCGGTCGCTGCGTTCAAGGGCCATATAGCCTGCGGGACAAACGATCCCGATCGTATCGCCGGCAGAGAGAAAGGGAGGAATCAGGGTCATTGTTGGAAGGAATTATATTTCATGAAAGATCACTTGTTTGGAACTTACCGCCAGCCGGTGATTTACGCCGCACTTCAGCGCGAAATTTGCCTTCTGGTGGCCTACCGGAAAATTAAAACAAACAGGATAGCTGTATTCTTTCACCAGGTCGAGCACGATATTGTATAAGCTGCGGCCGAATTCATCGCCCGCATCGTCGCGTTTTACTTTGAATCCACCGATAATCAGTCCGGCGAGATTTTTCAGTTTACCCGATCGTTTGAGGTTGTAAAACATCCGGTCAATACTGTACAGGTATTCGCCGGTATCTTCCAAGAAGAGGATCTTGTCGTCTGTTTTCAGATCGCTTGCGGAACCCGCGAGGCTTTCAATGGTTTTCAGGTTGCCGCCCACCAGCACGCCTTCTCCCGTGCCGGTTTTGTTTCCCGGATCGGGCGGTACGGGATAGTCGACCATCTTTCCGGTAAGCGCCAGCCGGATCGACTGGATGCTGTCAGCCTGGGCCGGTTCGACGCGGGTCTGGCTGTCAGGAAAACTATTGCACATTTTAGAATGAATGGTAGCGATGCGGAAATGCCGCAGGATATGTGCGTGGAGGACGGTGACATCGCTGAATCCAACCACCCATTTCGGCTTTTGAACGAAATGGCTGAAGTCAAGCTGATCGATGATATGCACCGCGCCATATCCGCCGCGGGCGCACATGATAGCCTGAATGCCCGGATCATTGAACATTTGCTGCAGATCCGCCAGTCTTTCAGCATCGGTGCCCCCGAAGGTGAAATCCCGCCTGCCCACCGTGCTGCCGATTTTAATCCGGAAGCCCCAGCTGCTCATCATGGCCATGGCCGGCTGGAGTTCCTGCAGGCTCATGGATCCTGCGGGACAGGTTATTCCTATCGTATCCCCGGATTTCAGGTAGGGCGGTGTCGTAAATTTGTCTGCCGGCGGATGCGCGGACGAATCCGGTGTTGCCTGGATGCCCGGGAGAAAGGGAAGGATCGAGCTGCCCGCAAGGGAAGAAAGGAAATGCTTTCGGTGCATGGGTAAAGTTAACTAAATACATAAAATACAGCGACTTTTGGCCCCGATTGCGGTATTTTTGCTACCCGCAATTTAACTATGAGAGCATACAACCGGATACTTGTTACTGCCGCCCTTCCTTATGCCAACGGCCCCCTGCATATCGGCCATCTGGCCGGATGTTATCTGCCCGCGGATATTTATGTGCGCTATGAACGCGCCCGCAAAAAGGAGATTAAGTTCATCGGTGGCAGCGATGAGCATGGCGTACCGATCACGATCCGCGCCATGAAAGAAGGCATCACCCCGCAGCAGGTAGTGGATAAATATCATGCCCTGATCGGCAGCAGCCTGGCGGGGATGGGTATTTCATTTGATATTTACTCCCGCACCTCCAGTGCGGTGCATCACCAGACCGCTTCTGATTTCTTTACCACATTATACAACAACAATCTTTTCGAAGAAAAAGAGACAGAACAGTTCTACGACGAGACCGCCAATGTATTTCTGGCTGACCGGTATATCACCGGCACCTGCCCGATCTGCGGCAATCCGAATGCCTTTGGCGATCAGTGCGAGCGCTGCGGCTCTTCACTGAGTCCGGATCAGCTGATCGATCCGCACAGCACCCTCAGCGATGCCGTGCCGGTGAAACGAAAAACAACGCATTGGTATTTCCCGCTGCAGCATTATGAGCTGTTTCTCAAAGAATATATTCTGGACGGCCACAAGGAATGGAAGAACAATGTCTACGGTCAGTGCAAGAGCTGGCTGGACAAAGGCCTCCAGGCGCGCGCCATGACGCGGGACAGCAACTGGGGTATTAAAGTGCCGCTGCCCAATGCCGAAGGCAAAGTGCTTTACGTGTGGTTCGATGCCCCCATCGGATACATCTCCGCGACAAAAGAACTGCTTCCGAACAGCTGGCAGGATTACTGGTGCCAGTCCGATACCAAACTGGTTCATTTCATCGGCAAAGACAATATCGTGTTTCATTGCATCATCTTTCCGGCGATGCTGAAGGCCCATGGAAAATTCGTACTGCCCGACAATGTACCGGCCAATGAATTTCTGAATATCGAGGGCGAGAAAGTTTCGACGAGCAGGAACTGGGCAGTGTGGGTGGATGAGTACCTCCGCGATTTCCCGGGTTGCGAAGATGTATTGCGCTATGTGCTCTGCGCGAATGCACCGGAAACAAAAGACAATGACTTTACCTGGAAGGATTTTCAGGACCGGAACAACAGCGAGCTCGTGGCCATCTTCGGCAATTTTGTGAACCGGGCGATGGTGATGATGCACAAACTCTGCAAGGGGAAAGTGCCGACCCTGCACACGGACCGGATGGACCAGACGGATCAGGCACTGATCGACCAGATCGCCAAAACAAAAACCACACTCGAATCGCTGATCGGTCAGTACAAGTTCAGGGAAGCGCTTTTTGAGATCATTGACCTGGCCCGCCACGGAAATAAATACCTGCAGGATAAAGAACCCTGGAAAAAAGCCGGAAAAGATATTACGACAGCTGAAGACCAGCAGCTGATCGACAACTGCCTGCATATCTGCCTGCAGCTGTCCGCCAACCTCGCGATTTTCATCCATCCTTTTTTGCCCACGACGGCAAAAAAATTATTGAATATGCTGAAGGTGGTGGATAAAATGCTGGATTGGGAAAACGGTGGTCATATCAGGCTGCTCAAGACCGGCTACCAGCTGCGGGCGCCTGAATTATTATTCCGGAAAATTGAAGACGAGGAAATTCAGGTTCAGGTGGACAAACTCCACCGGAACGCGGTAAAGCCAGCGGCACCCGTGGCCGAACCCGTGCATGTTCCGGCTGCAAAACCGGAAATTGTCTATGAAGATTTTGCGAAGCTGGAATTGAAATCCGGGGTGATCACTGCAGCAGAAAAAGTGGCCAAGGCAGATAAATTACTGAAACTCGAAGTAGATCTTGGAACGGAATCACGAACCATTGTGTCGGGCATCGCTGCGCATTTTGCACCGGAGGCGATCATCGGACGGCAGGTAGTGGTCGTCACCAATCTGGCGCCCCGGAAGATGAAAGGCATCGAGAGCAATGGCATGATCCTGATGGCCGAAGACAAAACCGGTAAACTGATATTTATCGCCCCGGATGAAAAAACCGATCCGGGTGCATCCATTTCCTGATCTTCAAGGCCAGGGAAATAAAATTTCAACCATGAAAAGAATCATCCGGAAAGTAGCCGTGCTGGGAAGTGGCGTGATGGGCTCGCGGATCGCCGCGCATTTTGCGGGTGTCGGCGTGCAGGTATTGCTCCTGGATATGGCGCCGGCTGCGCTCACGGAGACCGAGGCAGCAAAAAAGTTGGGGCTGGATCAGCCGGCGGTAAAAAACCGCATCGTCAACGAAGCGCTGGCGGCGGCCCTGAAATCCAATCCATCGCCTGTTTATACACGCGATGTAGCCAAACGGATCAGCACCGGCAATTTCACGGATAATATGAAAGACATCGCCGGATGCGACTGGATCATTGAAGTAGTGGTGGAACGGCTCGATGTGAAGCAATCCATTTTTACCGAAGTGGAAAAATTTCGCAAACCGGGCACGCTGATCACGTCCAATACCTCCGGCATTCCCATACACCTGATGACGGCGGGTCGATCTGCCGATTTCATAAAACATTTTTGCGGAACGCATTTTTTCAATCCGCCGCGCTATCTCCGTCTGCTGGAAATCATTCCGACCCCCGGTACCGATCCGGCCGTCATCGATTTCCTTCTTCATTACGGAGATCTTTTTCTTGGGAAAACCACCGTGCTCTGCAAGGATACACCGGCCTTTATCGCCAACCGCGTGGGCGTGTTCAGTATCATGGAAGTGTTCCGGCTGATGGATAAGCTCGGTCTGTCCATCGACCAGACGGAAGCCCTGACCGGCCCGGTGATCGGAAGGCCAAAATCCGCCACTTTCCGTACGGCTGATGTCGTCGGCATCGATACGCTGGTAAAAGTGGCCAAAGGTGTTTACGAAAACTGCCCGGGTGATGAGGCGCGCGACATCTTTGTAATACCTGCCTGGCTGGAAAAAATGCTGGCCAACAAGTGGCTCGGAGACAAAACGGGACAGGGATTTTTTTCGAAAAAGAAAAATGAAAAAGGAGAAAAGGAAATTTTTACGCTCGACCTGGCCTCCTTCGAATATAAGCCCCGGAGCCGGGCGAAGTTTCCGAGTCTGGAAACGGCCAGGGCCATCGACGATCTGCCTGCCCGGCTGAAAGCGTTGCTGCAGGCGCCGGATGTGTCGGGTGAATTTTACCGGCATTTCCATTATGCCCTGTTTTCCTATGTTTCTTACCGCATCCCCGAGATCAGCGATGAATTATTCCGCGTGGACGATGCTATGAAAGCCGGGTTCGGCTGGGAGATCGGCGCCTTTGAAAGCTGGGACCTGCTCGGTGTTGAAAAAACATTATCGAAGATGACCGAAGCCGGCTATACCGCTGCCCCCTGGGTAGCGGCGATGCTGGCCAAGGGAATAAAGAATTTTTACCAGGTGGCGGCGGGACAAACCCAAGCCTATTCCCCGGCTTCGGGGTCCTATATCCCTACGACCGGTGGTGATGGCGCGGCATATCTGGTGATGAAAAATTTTGAACAGCAGACGGTCTGGAAAAACAGCGCCTGTCATCTCTACCACCTGGGTGATGATGTACTGGGCCTGGAATGGTATACCAAGATGGGATCCATCGGTGGCGAAGTGCTCGAAGGCATTCGTGAATCGATTCAGCGGGCCGAAGAAAAATATAAGGGACTCGTGATCGCCAATGCCGGTCAGAATTTTTCTGCCGGGGCAAATATCGGAATGATCTTTATGCTGGCCGTGGAACAGGAATATGACGACCTCGACATGGCCGTTCGCCTGTTTCAGCAAACGATGATGCGCGTGCGCTATTCCGCGATCCCCGTGATCGCCGCACCGCACGGGCTCACCCTGGGCGGCGCCTGCGAACTCAGTCTCCATGCCGACAAAGTGGTGCCCGCGGCTGAATCCTATATCGGCCTGGTCGAACTCGGGGTGGGACTGATACCGGGCGGTGGCGGATCAAAGGAGTTTACGCTCCGGGCCGCCGACGAAATGCATCTGGACGAACCGGATACCATCACCCTGAAAAACCGCTTCCTCACCATCGCCACGGCAAAAGTCTCCACGTCTGCCCAGGAGGCTTTCGACCTGGGTATCCTTAAAAAAGGACGTGACTTCGTTTCCGTCAACCCCGACCGCCGCATTGCGGATGCAAAAAAATCAGTGATCGAACTCTATGACGAGGGATATGTAATGCCGGTGCAGCGTACCGATATCAAAGTGCTGGGAAGATCGGCGCTGGGTGCCCTGTATTCAGGCATTCATGGAATGTGGCGTGGAAACTATGCCACCGATCACGATGTAGTCGTGGCCAAGAAACTTGCGTATGTCATGTGCGGCGGCGATCTCAGCGAGCCAAGCTTCGTGTCCGAACAATATTTGCTGGACCTTGAAAGAGAGGCCTTCCTTTCTCTTTGCGCGGAAAAGAAAACAATGGAAAGATTACAAAGTGTTTTAAAAACGGGTAAACCGGTTAGAAATTAATTTTATGAAACAAATTACGATGCATGCGCTCCTCCTGCTGATGGCAGGTTTTTTATATACCGGTTGCAGTACCGCGCCGGATACGGCAAAAACCGAAAAAACTGACAGCACGTACACGTTTACGGGTCACATCACCGGGATGGATTCAGGAAAGATATACCTGTACCACCGTCAGCAACCCGAACCCGGCAACCTGGATTCCGCGATGCTCCATCACGGCGATTTTTCATTCAGCGGAAAAACCGACACGCCGCAGATCTGCCTCATCGGAATCGAAGATCATGGCGATGTTTCGTATAAGAAGAGTTTTTTTCTGGAGAACGCAAAAATAGCGCTGGCCGCCAGGAAGGATTCTTTGTCAGCCGCCCTGATTTCCGGCGGTCCCGTTCAAACGGCATTTGTCGCGTATGAAAAACAGGACAGCAGCCTGAAACCGCTGTACGCAGTTTTACACACAGCGTATAAAAAAGCGAAAGACGATAAAAACAGTCGAATGACGGATAGTCTGGACAAAGTCTACGACTCGCTCGACAAAATCCATCAGCTGGCATCAAAGAAATATGTAGCCGCGCACCCGGGATCCTATGTGTCGGCTTATATCATCAACTCGGATTTTTCTTATAATCCGAATGTTCCGGAGCTGGACAGTTTGTACAAAGGGCTCGACAGCAATATCCGCGTCAGTTATTTCGGCCGCAAGATAAAATCGGTGATCGAAAAGAATCTGTTGACGGCCGTGGGGCAGCCGGCACCCGATTTTACACAGGCCGATGTGGACGGGAAGCCGGTTACCCTTTCTTCCCTCCGGGGCAATTATGTGCTGGTTGATTTCTGGGCCAGCTGGTGCGGGCCCTGCCGGCAGGAAAATCCGTCCGTGGTAAAAGCTTATAAGAAATTCCATCCGAAACAATTTACGATCGTCGGGGTCTCGCTGGACGACACCAGGGCAGACTGGCTGAAGGCCATTCAGAAAGATGGTTTGTACTGGACACAGCTTTCCGACCTGAAAGGATGGAAAAATGCCGTCGCCGCCACCTACGGTATCAATGGCATTCCGATGAATTTCCTGCTGGACAAACAGGGAAAGATCATTGCAAAAGGTTTGAGGGGCGAAGAATTGTATAAAAAACTGGAGGAGTCGTTGAAGTGATGTTTCTCGCAAAGACGCAAAGGCGTGAGGTTTCACGCGACGACGCAACGGATGCGCAACGGCGCAACGGGTTTGAATGAATCATCATGCCTCAGGCAATTCATCTTACAATACTTTGCGCCTTTGCGGATCTTTGCGCCTTTGCGAGAAACCGTCGCACATCCGTCGCGTCGTCGCGTGAAACTATCTGACTACTATGGGAATTGCTGAACTCGATACCGCCCGATCCCTGCTGACCATCCATTCCCGTTTCTTCTTTTATGGATCCGGGTCGAGTCAATGGCTCGCCGAACGCATCGCGGCCGATATCGCCGGGCATTGGAATGAAGCCGCCGCCACGGCAGTGATCAGGCGCCGGCTTTTCGGGGTTCGATTTGTGATCGAGGGATTCCATGCACCTGAATTAGCGCCGGAAACAGTATGGCAAAACGACGATCCCCGGAATAACTATTTCCGCATCGAGGGATTTTCCCATCACCATGTTTCATTCGTGGACGGCATAAACTGCAATACGGGTTATTTCAAACTCGACAATCTGCAGGATCATTCCACCACCGCGGCTCACGAGTACGGACATACGCTGGGACTTGACCATCCCAGGAACCTGGATATTCGCGGACAGGGCCAGCCCGGCATCATGTATCCCCGCGGAACAGTTTGCGACCCCGGTTATCAGTACGATCCGGCAGCGTTGCCACTGGCCGCCGGCGGCACCATCAATCCTTTTTTACGGAAAGTACTGGCGGCCGACATCGCCCAGTTGAAACTGGGAAGCCGGAGATGGCGCGACGGAACAACCGTGATTGGAGATTTCTCATCCGTTTATCACGAAAAACATGGTGAAGGCCAATAAATATCGTTTACTTAACAGATTCGCGCAGTAATTTACAAACGCCTTTAAACCCGTCTCCGGCGGATAGACACAACCATGAATATTCTTTCCCTGCAAAATATTTCCAAGCGCTACGGCCGTCTCAAAGCATTAAAGGAAGTAAGCTTCGATGTACCCGAGGGATCCGTATTCGGAATCCTGGGGCCTAACGGCAGCGGTAAGACGACGCTGCTCGGTATTGTGATGGATGTGCTCCGGGCCAATGGCGGCTCCTTCACCTGGTTTGGCAAAGAGCCGGATGAAAAACAGCGGCAGCAAATCGGCACCCTGCTGGAGACGCCGAATTTTTACCACTATCTGTCGGCCTACCGCAACCTCGAGATCGCCGCGGCCATCAAGCAGAAGCCGGCTTCGGACATAGACCGCGTACTCAAAATCGTGCGGCTGGACCAGCGCAGGGATTCGGCTTTCAGCAGCTTTTCCCTGGGGATGAAACAAAGACTCACCATTGCTGCCTGCCTGCTGGGAAATCCTTCCGTGCTGGTATTCGACGAACCGACCAACGGCCTTGACCCTGCCGGCATCGCCGAAATCCGCCAGCTGATCGGCGATCTTGCCCGCGACGGAAAAACGATCATCCTGGCGAGCCACCTGTTGAATGAAGTTGAAAAAGTGTGTACCCATGTCGCCGTGCTGCAGCAGGGAAAACTGATCCGCGCCGGTAAAGTGGAAGACGTATTGACAACGGATGCCTGGCTGGAAGCCGGTGCAGCCGATGCCGAAAAACTCCTGGCCATCGCGCGTCAAATGCCGGGTATAAAAAAGATCGTTCCGAACGAACAGCAGATACAGATCTATTTCGAACAGGGCAGTCCGGATGCAGCCGCCTTCAACCGCTTTTGTTTTGAACAGGGTCTTGTTTTGAATCACCTGGACATCGGAAAGAAAAGCCTCGAATCCGCCTTCATTGAACTCACCAACAATGTCAGCAACTAAGCCATGAACCTATTCCGCATATTATCCATTGAATGGATGAAAATCAGGTATTATCGCACGTTCTGGATTTTACTGGCGGTGATCGCCGTTTGCATTCCGGCGTTCAATTATATCGTTTACGACCTGACCAATAACTCCTTCCCAAAAATGAACGGCCAGAGTATACTCGGTTCGCCGTTTTCATTTCCGGAAGTCTGGCGCACCGTAAACTATTTCGGTGGCATTCTCGTATTCATGCCCGCTATCCTCATCATCACCCTCATCACCAATGAATTCAGTTACCGCACCCATCGACAGAATATCATCGATGGATGGAGCCGAGGACAATTCATCACCGCCAAATTAGCCGAAGTGCTGATCCTGTCAGTCTTCGTTACCGCCATTTCTTTCGGCACCTGCCTGTATTTCGGTCTGATCTCCCATTCACCCAAACCTTTGAAGCTGGATTGGAACCAGCTCCAGTATATCTTTTATTTCTTTATACAGACCCTTAGTTACCTGATGATCGCGCTGGTCATCTCCCTGCTGATCCGGCGGGCCGGCCTTGCCATGGGGGTATTCTTCCTGTACATGATCGTGGAACAGTTTGTGGTGGTGCTCGGAAGAAACAAGTACCAGCAGAAATGGGTGAACTACCTTCCGGAAGAAGTGACCGACCGGCTGATTCCTCAACCTTTTGGACAAAAGCTACGGTCGTCCGCTTTTGTTGACGACTGGCAAAAACAGGTACCGGTTTTTCTGGTGGTTGCCGGATTGTACATCGTGATTTACCTGGTGGTGGTGAGCTGGCGTTTCCGCAAGGCAGATCTGTAATCTTCCGCTCCTGGAATAGTTTTTTTTCAGGACGGCTTAATTCGTACTTTCCGCGCCGTATTTTTTCACATTAAAACATCCTGCATGAAAAAATCTTTGTTGGCCTCAACCCTGTTGCTGTTGGGCGCCGCCGCATTTTCCCAACCCAGACTTCCCAAAGATTATTACTGGGAAAAAATGAAGAACGGGCTGGAAGTACTGGTGATCGAGAATCACAAAGTGCCGCTCGTGACCATTGAGATCGCCGTCAAGAACGGCTCCTTCACAGAAGACTCTGCCTACAACGGCCTTTCCCATATGTTCGAACATATGTTCTTCAAAGCAAACAAAGCCTATCCCGACCAGGAAACTTTTTTACGGCGCATCAAGGAGCTGGGCGCCGTATGGAACGGGACCACGGGCACGGAACGCGTGAACTATTTCATGACGATCAATAAGGACAGCCTGGTACCCGGGCTTGATTTCATTAATGTCGCCATCCGCTATCCGATCTACCGGATCGAGGACATGCAAAAAGAAAGGCTGGTAGTCGATGGCGAATTCCAGCGCGCAGAAAGCAGTCCGCAGTTTCAGCTCGGTAATGCATTGCAGAAAAAAATGTGGGGCGACCTGTATACAAGAAAAAATCCGATCGGGGACCACAATATCATCAATACGGCCACGCCGGAAAAAATGATGGTCATTAAGAACAAATACTATTTCCCGAATAATTCCATGCTGGTGATTTGTGGTGATGTGACGCATGCTGACGCATTCGCCAAAGCGGAAGCGATTTACGGCGACTGGGCGCCCAGCGATTTCGATCCCTTCGTGAAATACCCTATCCCTGAATTCAAGCCCCTGACGGGCACCCAGTATTTTACAAAGGAATCCAGCATCGCGCAAACACCGTTCGAACTCTTTGGCTGGGAAGGCCCGGATACGCGGAACGATTCCGCCGGTACCGTAGCGGCTGATGTGTTTTTCACCCTGGTGGGACTTAATTCATCCAAATGGCAACAGGCACTGATCGACAAGGGGCTTGCCAGCGCTGCTGTCGTCAACTACCAGACCTCCCGTTATGTGGGCCCGATCTCCCTGTTCGTGGTTCCGAATCCGGGGAAGCTGAAGGAATGCAACGATGAGATCCTCCACCAGATCAAATTATGGTCGTCAGATGATTATTATACAGACGAGCAACTCGAGGATGCCAAGCAATCGCTGCGCCGCGACCAGATCCGGCAGGCTGAAAAACCTTCTGCGCAAGCCCCGCTGGCAACCTATTACTGGACCAGTACAGGCCTTGAATACGGCACCGATTATACGAGCAACTGCCTGAAAATAACCCGTGCAGATATCCGTCATTTCATCGACACCTACATCACAGGCAAACCCTATATCGCCGGTCTGATCATCAACCCTGAAATGAACAAGGCACTCAAGGCATCTGAAAATTTTAAACCCGGCATCTAAGCCGTCAAATCTATTTTTATGAAGCGTAAAAATTTTGCTGCTAAATATATCCTGTCTGCTTCCCTGTTGCTGACCTGCAGCATGTGTTCCTTTGCCCAGTCGGCTGCCTACGATATGATGGTGGATGGGGTAAAAGTGATCGTTCAGCCAAGCGGGAACGATATCATTGAAATACATACCATCTTCAAAGGCGGCGTGCAGAACTATTCGTTTGCGCAGCAGGGCATTGAGGCCATGGCCATCCGCGCGCTGACGGAGTGCGGCACCACGAAAGACGATAAAAACAGTTTTAAGAACAAGCTCGACAAAGTGAGTGCCGCTCTCGGCGGCAACGCGGGCATGGACTATGCATCTTTCAATATGAATTGCATCAAGAGTGATTTTGACGTCGTCTGGCCTTTGTATGCTGATGCCATCACCTCACCCGCTTTTGATGCGAAAGAATTCGACCGCATCAAACAGGATGCGATCAATAACCTTAAACAGCAGTCCTCCGGTCCGGATTATTCCATCGCCAAACTGGCCCGCGAAACAGCATTCAACGGAACCGACTACGCCAAATCACCTTCGGGCACCGACGCTTCGCTGCAGACCCTGACCGTAGCTGCGACCAAAGCCTACTATACATCGATCCTTGCAAAATCCAGGATATTCATCGTGGTGGTTGCCGACATCGATAAAGCGGAACTGCAGAAAAAAATTGAAGCCATGTTGTCGACTGTGCCGGAAGGAAAACCCGTGCTGCTGAAAAAATCGAATTATAAACCAACCAAAACAAGCTTCAAATCACAGAAAAAAGAACTGGCCACCAATTATATCACCGGTGTGACCAGCGCACCCGATCCGTCATCTCCCGACTACAATGCTTTCCTGATTGCCAACGATATATTTTATGACCGCGACTTCCTGGAAGTGAGAACGAACAACGGGCTGTCCTATGCACCGCAGACACGTTTCAACCAGGGATTGACCTCCTACTATTCCGTGATGGTTTCCACGAAGAATCCGGATAAATATATTTCCGTCATGGACCAGCTGATCGACAAAACGAAGACGAAGGGCTTCTCGGCGCAGGAAGTAAAAGATGCCAAGACCAGTTACCTGTCGGACTTTTATTATAATATGGAGACCAATGCCTCGCAGGCCCAATCCCTCGCCTCAAATGAAGTAGTCCACAATAACTGGCGCCGCGCCCTTTCTTTCAATAAAGACCTGGATCAGGTAAGTCCCGATCAGGTGAACAAAGCGTTCACCAAATACATCGGAAACATGACCTGGGTTTATCAGGGTGACAGCACCAAAGTGACACCGTCACTCTACCTGGGACCGGCCAAAACGAAATTGCCGGTGTCTACCCTGAAGAAAGAAAAAAATTAAGCCGTTCATTCCTTTGTCAGGAAGGCCTGGATGGTGGGATAGATGAACTGAAATCCGGTCGCGCGGATTTTATCTGCGCTGACAAGATTGCTTTTCAGTACTTCCGTGCTCATTTCCCCGAGCAATAACTGCAGCAGAAAGGTCGGGACCGTGAGCGGGATATAAAAACGTCCTTTGAGTTTTTTGGCGAGTTCGAGCGTCAGCAGTCGGTTGGTGACGGGGTTTGGCGCCACCGCATTGTAGATACCGTGAAAACTGATGTCGGTGATCGCCGCCAGGTAAATGCGCGCCATATCTTCTATATCGATCCAGCTCACCACCTGTTTGCCCGAACCAAGAATGGCAGCGATGCCAAAACCGATGGGCTTCCTGAAGGCAGGCAATGCGCCGCCATCGTTGCTGAGGACGATCCCTGTGCGGATAATCACCAGTCTTTTATGCAGCGCCTCTACGGGTTGAATGCTGGCTTCCCATAGCCTGCAGGTCTCTCCCAGGAAATCCTCCCCCGGCGGATCCGTCTCTGTTTTTTTTGAAGAAGTGCTTGTGTCGTACCATCCGATCGCCGAAGCGCTGATCACGGCCTGCACTTTATTGGGCGTTTCCGTCAATGCTTTGACCAGGAGGGCGGAACTTTCCGTGCGGCTTCGCACGATCTCTTTTTTTCTTTTGCTGGTCCAGCGTTTTTCGGCTACGCCGGCCCCGGCGAGGTGAACGATCACATCGGCTTCGCGGATGGCGTTTTCGTCAATGGTTTGGGCATCCACGTCCCAGGATCTATATTGAACGGAAGCCGACTGAAAACGTCCGGAGGACGTGGCCTGACGGCTGAGAATGATCACGCGATACCCTTTGGATACAAGGAGACGGGTGAGCGTTTTTCCGATCAGACCGGTACCTCCCGTGATAAGGATCGTTTCCATATGCAGGAATTTAGAATCCCCCCGGAAAACCGGGGGGAACATAAACAACTAAAAACAAATGGTTATTTTTCTCCGGTTAGTCCGGCTTCTTGCCATGAAGAAAAGTATTGATGGTACTGATCTCCGCGTTATTGTTCTTGTCGGCCTTTACTTCGTAGTGACTGTAAAAATGCTCGACATTGTTCACCGTGTTGTACAATTCCAGGTTGCGACGGATATAAGCCGGCACAGTTTCAAACTCATTGTTCGGATCGACAGCATTGATGTTAAACGACAGGTTTCGCAACTTGCTGATTCGGTCCGCCGCACGGCGCTTCAGATCTTCCGCTTCGTCCTGTAAAACAGGTTCCTCTTCAGGTTGATCCGCCGTGAAATCAGGTTGAGTCTGGTAGGCCCCAGGCTTATCCGCCGCCTGAACCGGATCTTTGAATACTAGTTGCATGTCCGAAGAAATGATTTCCTCCGTGGACAGATCGGGGGTCGGTGTATTCATAACCGGCACCGTGACTGGCAATTGATGAGATATGGATTGAATGTCGGGGACTGATTCGTCCAGGTAAATATTGGACGGCTTCCGGAGCGCCCCCTGCGAATGTATTGCTTCTATCTTTTCTTCCGGTTTATTTTTTTCTGCGGCGGCTACGGGTTCCGGCGTCCGTTCCTGCTGCGGGAACATTACCACGGGTCCGCTCGTGGCCATGGGCATATGTTCTGTCAGTTTCGTTTCCATCTCGGGCGAGAGACCTTCCACCAAAACGGTTTTCTTCGCCACGACTTCAGGTTCTGCCGCCGGCACCGTTTTCGGCACCATGATATTTGCGGCCGGCATCTGCAACGGCATCACGATCTTTTCTTCCCTGGCGGGCAGGGCGGGTTTATTCTCCTTGCGGGTGAAAGGATCTTTGTATTCAAATCCCGTCGCGATGATCGTAATACCGATTTTATCACCGAGTGCGGCATCGTACCCAAGACCCAGGATCACATCCGTGTCTTCACCAGCCTGGCTGAGCAGATGCTGCTGAATAATTTCCACTTCATCCATCGTGAACTCATGATCGCCTTCGGCAGAATTGATATTGATCAGGATCCATTTGGCGCCCCTGATTTCATTGTCGTTCAGCAACGGGGAATTCAGCGCTTCTTCGATCGCCTGCTGCGCCCGGTTGTTGCCGGAAGCCGCCGAACTGCCGAGGATCGCCACGCCGCCGTTGCGCATCACCGTGCATACATCCGCAAAATCCACGTTGATCTGGCCGGTGGTATTGATGACATCCGTAATACATTTGGCTGCCGTCGCCAGTACATTGTCGGCTTTGAAAAACGCTTCCTTCATTTTCAGGTTGCCGAACTGGTGACGCAGCTTGTCGTTGCTGATCACCAGCAGCGTATCCACATAGCCTTTCAGCAACTGGATGCCTTCTTCCGCCTGCAGCTGGCGCTTTCTTCCTTCATAGGAAAAGGGCGTGGTAACGATCCCTACCGTGAGGATGCCAAGGTCCTTGCAGATCTTGGACAGGATGGGGGCGCCGCCGGTGCCGGTTCCACCACCCATGCCGGCGGTGATGAAGGCCATTTTGGTATTTACCTGGAGGATACTGCTGATTTCCTCGAGACTTTCTTCCGTTGCCTGCCGCCCGATTTCGGGATTGGCGCCGGCACCCAATCCCTGGGTGAGAAGGGGGCCGAGCTGAATTTTATTCGGCACCGGACTCTGGGCCAGGGCCTGCGCGTCCGTATTACAGATAATAAAATCCACACCTTCGATGTTTTGACTGAACATGTGATTGACAGCATTGCCACCGCCACCACCTACGCCGATCACCTTGATGATCGACGATCTTTCTTTGGGCAAATCAAACTGGATCATAATGAATGGGTTAATAATTTATAGAAATTGGTTTATAATGCGTGATCTTCTTCTTCCTTGAACAGATCGATGATGCCGTCTTTGAACTTGCCCCAGAAATCCTTGATGCCTTTCCGGTTCCGGACTCTTTCTGACTGCAATACTTCCTGGCTTACTTCGACCGGTTCCGGCTCTGTTATTTTTTTCAGCTGTTCCGGCACTTCCAGTTTGACCATGGTCTGCTCAAACTGTTTCCGGTTGTGTTCATAGTCGCTGTAGCCTTTCAGGATAAGCCCGATACAGGTGGAATAGGTTGGCTTGGCGAGCTCCTCGATCTGTCCGGAGGCGAGGTGTTCAGTCGGATAACCGATCCTTGCGTTCAGCCCCGTGACATATTCCGTTAACTGGATCAGGTGTTTGAGCTGGGCGCCGCCGCCGGTGAGTACGATACCGCCGTTGAGCATTTTGCTGTCGAGCCCCACCTGTTTGAGGTGGTAGGATACGAAATCCATGATCTCGCTCATGCGTGCCTGGATGATATTGGCCAGGTTCTTTACGCTGATCTCTTTGGCGGGCATGCCACGCAAACCGGGGATGGTGATAAAGGCATTTCCCTTGGCTTCGTTGGACAGGGCGGAGCCGAACTGCACTTTCATTTGTTCGGCCTGTGTTTTCAATACGCCGAGACCGGTTTTGATATCGTTCGTAATATTTTCACCACCGAATGGAATAACCGCGGTGTGTTTGAGGATGCCTTCATAAAAAACGGCCAGATCGGTCGTGCCACCCCCGATGTCTACGATGGCAACGCCTGCTTCCAGGTCTTCCTGGCCCATCACGGCAGCAGCCGAAGCCAGCGGCTGTAACACCAGGTCCTTGGTATGCAATCCGCTTTTTTCCACCGCGCGGCTGATATTTTTAATCGCGTTTTTGTCGCCGGTGATGATGTGGAAGTTCGCGCCGACTTTCACGCCGCCGTAACCGATCGGACTGATGATATTCTGGAAATTGTCCACCGCAAATTCCTGCGGAATGACATCGATGATCTGATCCCCGGCAGGGATATAGGTTTTGTACTGATCGGCGACGAGCTGATCGATTTCTTTTTGGGTGATCTCATCTTCCGTGCTGTGGCGAACGATATCTCCGCGGGTCTGCAGACTCTTAATATGATGCCCGGCGATGCCGACATACACTTCCGAAATCGTCAGGTTCGGATTGGAGGCATAACAATTGTCGAGCGCCATGCGGATCGCTTTGATGGTCTCGTCGATATTCAATACCTGCCCGTGTTTTACACCGTTGGAATTGGCGCGGCCAAAACCGAGGATCTCGAGTTTGCCGTATTCATTTTTTCTGCCTGCGATGGCGGCAATTTTTGTGGTGCCTATGTCGAGTCCTACGATAATGGGTTGCTCCTGATTCATAGTCTGGGTTTTATTATGTTGTTTATGGTTTGGTATGATGGTTTCCTGTTGCTTTCGGTTTGACTGCCCTGTTTTCCGGCGCACCACCCTGACGGGGTGTCTGTTCATGGCTGCTGTCTTCCGGCAGGTCGTAGCCCTGCAGGGTTTGTTCAGTCATATTATTATGCTCGAGCGGCTTCATGTCACGCAGCCTGGCGGTATCGTTGTCCATCCGCTGGGCGGTTCTGATCAGTTCACGTACATTTTTTATCGCCAGCAGCGAATCGGCCCTGCTCATATAGCCGCCTTTTTTTGTGCCGACCACCTGTCCGGCATAGGCCAGCTTCACCCTGGCATAACTGTCAAATCCTTTTACCGCCATCACCTGCCGGTAAAAAAGCAGGAGGCGGTGAAATTTGTCCTGGTAGTCACTGCCATCGCCGAAGTCGATGATATGGTTGCCGATCACAGGCACCATCTCGAACTGGCGGCCCGTCACGATATTAATCTGTTCAATGGCGGCAGACCAGAAGGAATCATTGCCCATGAAAAGGGCGAGCGTCCGCACCTGCTGCGACAGCAGGCTATCATGCCCGTGCCGCGCAAAGCGATCGGCCGGATATCCCGTGAACAGGGGAAGCCTGAGGGCCAGCCGTCCCACCACCGGCAACTGCACCCCGCTGCTATCGATATAAAAACTTTTTCCGTCCACCGCGAAGATGCGCGCCACCGGCTGCCGTTCCGTAATCCTTACCTGCAGCATTTCGTTGTTGTCAAAATATAGCTGCACATCGTTTACCCAGGCATTGTTCCGGATCCTTGTCTCGAGTTGCTGCAGATCGAAACTGGCGAGCTTTTTCTGGTTCCACTGTTCGATGCCATTCGGCGCCAGCAGGTGCACGACTTCTTTTTTATCGATGAACATCGCCGGCTTTCCGTCGTTGATCTTCACGGCAATTCCCTGAAAACTGCGGCTGTTCTTTTTATTGATGGCTGCAATCAGCAATACGGAAACGCCAATGGCCAGCCCGCACCAAATGGCAATCACTCCCGTCTTTCTGATATTTGCTTTGATATTCATTGATTAATTTCCCTGTTCTATCATTTCTGTGATTGGTTTTACCAGC
>CAZZYD010000017.1:0-9526 GCA_964658175.1 uncultured Puia sp.
TTTGCTTTCTGCCGATCCTGCGGGCGATCGCCGGGAGACAAAGGGCGTAGACGGCCGACACCCCATTATAAATACCGAAGATCAGCCCCGTCCAGTCCTGCGCCTCATGGTACTGGGGAGAGCTTTTATCTGATACCGGTAAATGAAAAATATGGGTGGCGATGGCGTCGGTGGTATAGACCCACATGCCGAAGAGCGCAAACCAGCTGAAGAACTGCACGAGGCCCAGTTGCTTCATGGTCTTTGGCATCCTGGCCAGGTCCTTGAAAATACTGGAGAGTCCATCATTGTGCTCCTCATTTTTACCGTGGTATTTTTCATATTCCGCCGGTGCATATTCTTTGGTACGAATGACGGTCCACAGGATCGCGCAAATGAAAATGGCGGCTCCGATATAAAAAGCCAGTTTGGTATTTTCTGCCACGGTGCCCGCCGCCGATTGATTCGACACGTGAAAGAGGTGGTGAAGTTCGTAGGGAAGGATGGAGCCGACAACGGCGCCAAATCCGATGAGAAAAGTCTGAACTGAAAATCCCATCGTCCGCTGACTGTCCGGCAGGTTGTCGGCCACCAGCGCGCGGAAGGGTTCCATGGCGAGGTTAAAACAGGCATCCATGATGGCCAGGAAACCGGCGGCAACAAAAAGAATCGGGCCGATGGCGCTGAACAGACTCGCATTCGGCATCAGCACCAGGGCGGTGGCTGATAAGATGGCGCCTGCCAGAAAGTACGGACGTCTTCTGCCGAGGCGGTTCCAGGTACGATCGCTGTAATGACCCACGATCGGCTGGATGATGATGCCGACGATCGGCGCCACCAGCCAGAACCAGGATATCTTGTCCACATCCGCTCCGTAATTGCGCAGGATGCCGCTCGCATTGCTGTTTTGCAGGGCAAAACCAAACTGGATACCCAGGAAACCAAAGCTCATATTTAAGATCTGCCAGAAGCTGAGTTTCGGCTTCTGCAGTAGTCCGTGCGCACTACTTTTGGCCGGGTTGCCTGGAGATGACATAGCAATCGTCTTTTTGATTAGATCACAAATCCGTTCGGGATCACGGCACCTTTCTTCACCACCACGATGCCGTCTTTGACGGTGTACAATGGATGGTCGGTGTTTTCCAAATGTGGTCCGCCATTGATCCGCACATCATCCCCTACCCGGCAATTTTTGTCGACAATGCAATTGCGGATATAGCAGCGGTTGCCGATGCCGACCGTGGGAAGTCCACTGGCACGGGCGCGTTCGATCTCTTCGATGGTTTCATAGAAATCAATTCCCATCAGGTAGCTGCTGACGATCGTGGTGCCACTCCCGATGCGGGTGCGGATGCCGATCACGCTGTTCTCTACGCGCGAGGCATTGATGATACAGCCTTCGGCGATGATCGTTTTTTCAAGGGTGGTTCCGCTGATCTTGGCCGGGGGCAGCATGCGGGCGCGGGTATAAATGGCCTTGTTGTTATCAAAGAGATTGAAGTCAGGCACTTCAGCGGTCAGGCCGAGGTTGGCTTCGAAAAAAGAATAGATATTTCCGATATCGGTCCAGTAACCGTCGTACTGGTAACTAACCACTTTATAATTGGAGAGCGACTGCGGAAGGATTTCCTTTCCGAAATCGGTGGCTTCGACATATTCATTCTGCAGCAGGTCCTGCAACAACTTCCGGTTGAACAGGTAGATGCCCATCGAGGCCAGGTATTTCCGTCCCTGGGATTCCATTACGGGACCGGTGTCGCTGGTCCACTGGTCGTGTATTTCTTTTTTCGGTTTTTCGATAAATGAAGTGATGAACCCATCCGCATCTTTTTTCAGGATGCCAAAATCGGAGGCTTCGCGGTCGCCGACGGGAATCGTGGCGATGGAGATGTCGGCTTTGGTATTGATATGGTTGTTGACCATCTCGCTGAAATCCATCTGGTAAAGCAGGTCGCCGGAAAGAATGAGGATATATTCGCTGTCAAACGGGCCGAGGTGACGAAGGCACTGACGCACCGCATCGGCGGTACCCTGGTACCAGGTTGGATTATCGGGCGTTTGTTCTGCAGCCAGAATATCCACGAATGCCGGACTGAAAGCGCTGAAGTGATACGTGTTTTTGATATGCCGGTTGAGGGAGGCCGAGTTGAACTGGGTAAGGACGAACATCCGGTCGATTCCCGAGTTCAGGCAGTTTGAAATGGGAATATCCACGAGTCTGTATTTACCTGCAATGGGAACGGCCGGCTTGGAACGGCTGGCAGTGAGTGGATACAACCTGGTTCCCGCGCCACCACCCAGAATCACCGATAACACTTGTTTGGAAATTGACATAAAATCGTTTTATTTTTTTGCTGCCTGTAAGAACTTCCTGTCTATTTATATGGATGAATATACTTCTAGGTATTTCTGCACGCTGGTTTCCCAGCTGAAATCGATGCGCATCATCCGCCGGCGGATCTCTTGCATCACCGGTTCGTCCGAAAACAATTCAACTGCCCGCCAAACGGCCTGGGTGATATCGCCGACAATCGCATTGTTGAAGCGGATACCGTACCCGCCTTCCTCACCAAAATCTTTCACGGTATCTTTTAAGCCACCCGTAGTCCGAACCATGGGTATGGTGCCATAGCGCATCGCATACATCTGGTTGAGTCCGCAGGGCTCCACCCTCGACGGCATCAGTATAAAATCCGCACCAGCATAGATCAGGTGACTGAGGCTTTCGTTATACCCGATATAAATACTGCAGTCGTCCTTGCTGAACTGGCGTATATATTCAAGACCAGCCTCAATTTCCGGCGATCCGCTGCCGAGTACGAGGAAATTCATTTTGCGGCCGATATAGTAAAATGAGTCACCGATGGCCTGGGGCAAAAGATCGGCACCTTTTTCTCCCACCAGCCGGCCGATAAAGGAAATAAGCGGTTTGCGCTCGTCCAGATCAAAGCGCTTGCATAAAAGGGCCTTGTTTATTTTTTTGCCTTCCGTGCGTGTTTTAAGCGTGTAGTGATTGTCAAGATATCCATCCGTTTCAGGATCCCAGACTTTTACGTCGATCCCGTTGAGGATGCCGATGCATTTCCCTTTTTCGTATTCGAACAGGGCTTCAAGTCCGTTGGCCGCCCAGCGGAGTTCTTCCATATACGACTGACTGACCGTTGTCACCTTCCAGGCGCAGCGTACGCCACAAGCCAGCGAATTGATCGTCTTCTCCCATTCCAGCAAACCGGATTTCCAGGTATCCCAGGCCGGTATATAATGACTTTTATCCCAGCCGAGCCAGCCCTGGTATTCGGCGTTGTGGATGGTAAGCACCGTCTTTATTTCCCGGAGCTGCTGGTACCGGTAACAATGCTGCATCATAAACGGAACGAGTGCTGCCTGGTGGTCATGCACATGGACGATGTCCGGATGATGTTTCCATACCGCAAGCCAGTCCGTAACAGCGATCTGAAAGGAGATAAACCGTTCCATGTCGTCGGCATAACCGTAGATCTTTTCGCGGTCCAACAGGCCGTTGATATCCACCAGGTAGAGATCGAAACCCAGCTTGTTTGTTTTTTCTTTGATGATCGTGTAGATAAACCACCAGGTTCCCAGATTGGTATAACCCTTATGCACCACCTCGAACTCGTTTTCAAATAAAAACTTCGTGCGGTACATCGGCATCACCACTTTAGCGATATGTCCGGATTCGTTTTGATATTTTGGAAGCGCTCCCACCACATCGCCGAGTCCGCCTGCTTTGGCAACGGGATAACATTCTGCTGAAACGTGAAGTATTTCCATTGTATATGGCCAATCTGTTAATGGGAAGCGAGGCAAATACCATTCAATTTAGGAAGGTTTTCGGTGATTCAACCGTTAAAGCGAAAAATTTTTAACTTGACGAAAACTTGCCTATTTTCAACGCTCATTAACATTGCACATGAGTCAATCGAAACAGCCAACGAATAGCGGAGCGCTTGCCACATTAGTCATCGTCTTTTTTTTCTGGGGTTTTATTGCAGCATCAAACAGCATTTTCATTCCTTTCTGCCGGACTCATTTTCACCTCAACCAGTTTCAGTCGCAACTCATCGGATCGGCATTTTATGCAGCTTATTTTATCGGCTCTCTTTTCCTATATCTTTTTTCAAGCATTGCCGGTTATGACATCCTGAACAAGATCGGTTATAAGCGGGGCATTGTGGTCGGCCTGCTGATCTCGGTGGTCGGTGCGCTGTTGATCATTCCTTCCGCCAATGCCAATTCATTCCCCGCCATTCTGGGTTCTTTCTTTATCATTGCCCTGGGCTTTTCCCTCCAACAAACCGCCGCACAGCCATTTGCCGTGGCACTCGGCGATCCGTCCACCGGAACACAACGGCTTAACCTTGCCGGCGGTGTCAACTCCATTGGAACCACACTCGGACCGATCATCGTCAGCTACTTTCTTTTTGGTACGCCCAGCGCCACCAATGCGGTGGTGACCGTCACCAATGTGAACGTCCTTTACATGATTGTTGCCGGTGTATTTTTAGCCGTCGCGCTTTTCTTTGCGTTTTCAAAACTGCCGGAAGGGAAAGATGACGCGGTTTTTGAAGGATCTCCTAAAGCATCCGCGTCGCTGATTACGCTCACGGTCCTCATGTTGCTGGTCATCCTCGTTGGCCAGTTCACCAACATCGGTAAACTTCAGCTGACCGGGCTCACTATTATCCTGGTGGTTGCCGTATTGTTGTTTTCCTATTCAAGCGCGAGCAAGAACAGCACGGGATGGGGAGCCATGAAATACCAGCAATTGATTCTCGGCATGCTCGGCATCTTCTTATATGTAGGGGTGGAAGTAACGATTGACAACAACTTCGGCGCCCTGCTCAAAACCCCTGGATATCTTACTCAGGCCGGCCTGATGGATAAGGACATTTCCAAGTACGTAACGCTTTACTGGGGCAGCCTGATGATCGGCCGCTGGACAGGCGCCATCGGCGTGTTCAACCTCTCAGACATGGGCCGTAAAATTGCAACGATTGTCGTTCCGTTCATTGCCTTTGCCGTGGTGCTTTTTGTCAACCATGCCTATGGCAATGATGTCCGGGACCTTTTTCCATATGCTGCCTGGGTAGCCGTAGCGATTGCAGCCTTCTTCTACGGGCAGCAAAAACCGGTAAAGACCCTGCTGACCGTTTCCCTGCTCGCCACCGCTGCGATGCTGATCGGCGTATTCACCACCGGACTGTTTTCGGTATATGCCTTCATGGCCGGCGGTTTATTCTGTTCCGTGATGTGGCCCAGTATTTTTGCGCTGGCAATCTCCGGACTCGGAAAATATACCAGCCAGGGTGCCGCCTTTCTCATCATGATGATCCTGGGTGGTGCGGTGATTCCACCCTTCCAGGGTTCACTGGGTGATTTCAAACACGACATGCACCTCTCCTATATCGTTGCAGCCGGCTGTTTTTTCAGTCTCGCCCTCCTGGCGGTCAGACTTAAAACCGTCCTTAAATCGCAAGGCCTTAATTTTGATGATCAGATCGGTGGCGGTCATTAATTAAATTTCAATCATGGCAAAAGCAACAACGCCAGCTTCCCTCGAACCTTTGGCGATCGGCATTGACATCGGTGGTACCGGAACCAAGTTCGGCATAGTAGACAGAAACGGAAATGTGCTGTTTACCAGCGAAATTTCCACCCGAAAACACAAACAGGTAGGAACTTTTATCGAAGAGCTCTATGATGAGCTTTCAGCACTGATCACCAATGTCGGCGGTTCCGGCCGGATCCGGGGCATCGGCGTCGGGGCGCCCAATGGCAATTATTACACCGGTACGGTGGAGTATGCGCCGAATCTTCCCTGGAAAGGCATCATTCCCCTGGCACAGATGATACAGGACAAATTCAGTCTGCCCGCAATCCTCACCAATGACGCCAATGCGGCCGCCATCGGCGAAATGATGTACGGCGCCGCCCAGGGCATGAAAGATTTTATCATGATCACGCTGGGCACCGGTGTCGGCAGCGGCATCGTTGCCAACGGGCACCTGGTACTCGGGCATGACGGCTTTGCGGGAGAACTCGGTCATACGACCATCATCCCGGATGGTCGTTTCCACGAAGGCACGGGAAAATACGGTTCCCTGGAAAGCTACGCATCTGCCACCGGCGTCACCAATACGGCCAAGGAAATGCTGCAGAAGACGGATACGGAAAGCCTGCTGCGGTCCATTCCGCCAGATGAAATCGATTCGAAAAAAGTATATGACGCCGCCATTCAGGGCGATGCGGTCGCGAAAGAGATTTTTGAATATACGGGCAAGATCCTGGGCATGGCGCTGGCCAACTTCGTGATGTTTTCCAGTCCAGAGGCCATTGTATTATTTGGCGGCCTCACCCGTGCCGGCGACCTGATCCTCAAGCCCACCCGTGAACACATGGAAGCCAACCTGATCCAGGTATTCCAGAAAAAAGTAAAAATATTGGTAAGTCACCTCAAGGAATCCGATGCCGCCATCCTGGGCGCAAGCGCGCTGGTGTGGGACATGCCTTAACGAATCAGAACCTTGTCACGCGGTGAGCTGCTGTTCCTGCAGCCATAGATTCCGGCCATAGCCCGCGATCACATGGCGTTCGCTGTGATAGGAAGAACGCACCAGCGGGCCGCTTTCGACATAATCAAACCCAAGCTGGTAGCCTATTTCCCGCAGTTCCGCAAATTCATCGGGGTGAACGAATCGATCCACCGGAAGGTGTTTTTTGGTCGGTTGCAGGTATTGCCCGATCGTTACCACGTCCACACCATTGGATTGCAGGTCCCGGAGCGTCTGAATCACTTCCTCTTTCTTTTCTCCAAGTCCCAGCATGATGCCGCTCTTGGTACGCATCCCTCCTTTCTTGAGGATACTGAGGGTTTGCATGCTGCGCCAGTATTTTGCCTGTATACGCACCTGCCGGGTGAGGGTTTCCACGGTTTCGATATTATGACTAACGACTTCCGGCGCCGCATCGATGATCCGCTGGATATTCTCAGATTCGCCCTTGAAGTCGGGGATGAGGGTCTCCAGGGTAGTGTCCGGCGTCAGATTCTTCACGGCGCGGATGGTATTCTGCCAAACGACGCTGCCGCCATCTTTGATCTCATCCCGGTCCACAGAGGTGATCACGGCATGTTTCACCTTCATCAGGTAAATGGCTTCGGCCACGCGCTGAGGCTCATCAAAATCAACCGGCAGCGGCCGGCCGGTAGCCACGGCGCAGAAACCACAACTCCGGGTACAGATATTGCCGAGGATCATGAAGGTCGCCGTGCCGGCACCCCAGCACTCGCCCATATTCGGGCAATTGCCGCTTTCACAGATGGTATGCAGTTTGTGCTGATCGACCAGGTTTCTGACATGTTTATAGTTCTCTCCGATCGGCAATTTCACCCGCAGCCAATTCGGTTTTTTGATACCGGTGACAGGGATTTCGGAAGAGGGAGCCAGGGGAAGTTCGTTCATAGTGTGCCTTGAAATGTTTTGCAAAATTTCAACGGATAAAGTTACGATGAAATGATTGATTGGGAAAGTGCCGGATTCAAGGCGGTTTTTGTAATTTAGTAATGAAAGTGTGATGTAATCATGAATATTGAGGTTAAAGAAATTGCCCCACTGAAAGAAGCGGAAATTCAGGCGGAAATTGCGCAGGTCGGTAAGATAACCATATTACCTGCGTTGCTGGATGTCGTATGTCGTACGACGGGCATGGGCTTTGCCGCCGTTGCCCGGGTTACCGACGACCGGTGGATTGCCTGTTCCGTAAAAGACGATATCCTTTTTGGGTTAAAGCCAGGCGGTGAACTCAAAGTGGAAACGACCATCTGCGATGAAATCCGGGAATCGCGCCAGGCAGTGGTGATTGACCATGTTGACGAAGACAAAGCATACTGTGGCCATCCGACGGCTGTGATGTATGGCTTTCAGAGTTATATTTCCGTGCCGATCTTCCGGCAGGACGGACGATTTTTCGGCACGCTTTGCGCCATCGATCCGCGCCCAGCGAAACTCAGCCGCCCCGAGGTACTGGAAATGTTCCAGTTGTTCACCAACCTGATATCCTTTCACCTGGAAGCCATCGAACAGGTAACGGATGCTGAAAGCCGGCTGAAAGAAGAAAAAGAAAATGCCCTGCTTCGGGAGCAGTTCATCGCGGTGCTGGGGCATGACCTGCGAAATCCTGTGGGCGCCATTTCTTCCAGTGCAAGCCTCCTGCTGCGGATGCCGCTGGAAGAATCCGCGCGCAAAGTTGCCCTGATCATAAAAAACAGTACCTACCGCATTTCCGGATTGATCGACAACGTGATGGATTTTGCGCGGGGAAGACTTGGCGGCGGCGTCAGCTTGACACCAAAAGAAAATGCGCACATCGATCAGACACTTGCGAATATCGTCGCTGAATTGCAGGCCATCTGGACGGAACGGAAAATAGAAACGAATTTTGATCTGACCATGCCGGTCTATTGCGATGCCGCCCGCATCGGACAATTGTTTTCCAATTTACTTGGCAATGCGCTCGCCTACGGCAATCAGGATCTGCCGGTGAGGGTAATCGCAAACACGACAAATGATTTGTTCACCCTCACCGTAAGCAATCCCGGCACTAAAATCCCGGAGTCTACCCTCGAACGCATCTTCCAGCCATTTTCCCGCGCCAAAAGAAATGGTCAGCAGGGGCTCGGACTGGGACTCTACATTGCTTCGGCGATCGCCCAAGCCCACAAAGGCAAACTAACCGCACAATCCAACCACCGCGAGTCGACCTTCAGTTTTTCAATGCCGCTGAACAGCCTGGAGGACAGTTTATAATTTTTGCGAAGAATATTAAGAGGTAACCATCCAATACAGTCATTTTGTTCACCGTGGTTTATGAATAAGCCCATTGATGGTCCGGGCCGGACTGGCCAAATACATGCGACGCAGCATTTCTAAAAAAATGAATGGGTCAGGCAATCACTTTCGTTTGCCGAACATGATGCTGATGTAGGCGTTGAAGAACAGATTCTTCTGTTTAACGTAGGCCATCAGGGGAATTTTGCTGAAATAGTATTCAGCGGTGGCACCTACTTCGATCGCGGTGATGTTTTGGTTAAAGCGTCCGTAATCAAACCGCAGGGCCGCCTTTGCGTTGAGGCCTGGTTTTATACTCAGTTTGCTGAATCCGGCGCCGAACCCCGAAGCCTGCGCGATATAATAATTACTGTCGATGATCGTCGGGTACTGGCTGCGGAAAATAGAATCGCCATTATTCTGATCTTTCGAAACGTCCACGAAATAGGGTTTCAGCACGCCCAGCGATACGCCGCCGGTATAAATCGCAGACACGGCCACGCCGTTCTTATTTGCCTTGCCGCCAATCAGGTACTGCTGCCCATAGGAGCCTTTGAACTGGTAGAAATTATTGATCTTTCCGATGTTCACGTAATTAAATCCGTTATAACTGTAGGAGGCGGCGACTTTATGTTCTTTGGGATCCTTCTTTTCGTTGAACTCGAATTGGTAGAGCTTTGTTTTCCTGACCGTCTTGTAGA
>CAZZYD010000017.1:9536-25310 GCA_964658175.1 uncultured Puia sp.
GTCTGGTCGGCGTCGGGGTCGATACCGCCCGTCTTGTAGATGCCCTTCTCAAAAAAAACGCCATATCCGTCGGTTGCGAGTCTGAGCCCGAGGGACCAGTCTTTCCGGAAAACCAGGTCGCCTTCTTCCTCCATTTTCATCATCTGATTCACCCGGTCGCGTTTGGCGTTCCGGCGGTCAGACGGATAGGTCCGGGTACTGTCCTGCGACAACACGCTCAGGGAAAGGAGGACAAAGCAGCCGAGAACCAGTAAATTTTTAAGTGGCATGATTAGGATTACGCTGTAAATTTATGGAAAAATATATGACGTCCACCGTTATTTACGAGGGCAATCTGCGTACGGTTGCCACGCACCTGGCATCGGGGAATGAAATAAAAACAGACGCGCCCGTCGACAACCAGGGCCGCGGCGAATCCTTCTCCCCCTCTGACCTCGTGGCCACCGCGCTGGGCAGCTGCATGCTGACGATTATGGGCATCAAAGCAAGAGATATGGGACTGGCACTCGAGGGTACCCGCGTCGAAATTCAGAAGATCATGAAAACAGAACCACGCCGGATCAGCGGCATCCGGATCACCTACCATTTTCCGGACCACCTGAAGTTGGGTGATAAAGAAAAAACAATGCTGGAAAGAGCCGCCAATACCTGCCCGGTGAAATACAGCATCCATCCGGATATTGAGTTGGAGGTGAATTATAATTGGGAGGCGGTGAATGCGTAGTTTTTTATTTCACGCGACGGCGCAACGGATGCGCAACGCCGCAACGAGTTTCTTTTTCACGCAAAGACGCAAAAGTAAAGAGTTGTGGATTCCACTAGACGACAAAGGCGCAAAGAGTTCTTCCATTTGCGTCTTTGCACTTCTTGGCGTCTTTGCGTGAACCGAAATCTCGTTGCGCATCCGTTGCGCCGTCGCGTGCAACAAAAAATCTTGAACAAAAAACCGCTCACCGCAACAATTCCCTCCCCACCGCGCAATCCAAACATCGTTTCAAATCACAATACTGCGATTTCAGCTCAAGCAGGGACTGTGTATCGCCGGCATGCCGGGAAGAGATGCCCAGCCCCTGCCAGTGATCGATGATGCCATTGCATTCCGCCGGCAATTCCTGTATCCAGTCAAGGCATTTTTGCCGGAGCACCGGATGTTGTCCGGTCACTGCATACTGATATAGAATCGGTACCAGAGTATTGATGACGAGATTTTCCGCCATCTGCCGGCCGAGACCTTTCTCCTTATACACGGCAGGTTTGTCAAACAGGTAATGATCGTTCCAGTAATCACTGGCCGTCACCAGCAGTTTTTCGACGAGTGTCTCCACGCGTTGCGTTTCTTTCAGCAACGCGAAAAAATGCGGGATGCGGTAACAGATCACTGCCAGTTGCGACAGCCGGATGGTGGGAAAAT
Organism: uncultured Puia sp.; assembly: GCA_964658175.1. Lineage (GTDB taxonomy): Bacteria > Bacteroidota > Bacteroidia > Chitinophagales > Chitinophagaceae > Puia. The sequence goes on from CAZZYD010000017.1 coordinate 10,948, forward strand.
TTTCCGGTCGCATCCGAAGAAAAAGTACGCGCGCGGCAATTTGCGCCAGCTGAAATTTGTGCTGCAAAAAACGATACGCGTGCTGCAGCCTGCGCGGATATTCATCCTTCCAATCAGCATCCAGCAAACCTGCCTGTCCCAGCAACAGGGCTTCCACCTGCATGGGCTCGCCCCGAAACCGCGCCAGTAGGGCAAAGGGGATGCTGGTGGCGATCGATTCAAAGGCAGCGGCATTGACCTTCATTCCAAAATTACGCGCCAGCAATCGCCAGAGGGTCTCTTCCCAGTGAAAATGACTGGCAGCAAGCATGGCATCGAGGGCCGTGGCTTTTCTGGCCAGCCTTTCGGTGAGTAGATTTTGTTGCCAGTCTCGCCAAATCGATTCCCGGCAATGGCCGATGCTGTGCTCGCAGGGGATAAAACGCTTCGACTTCATCCAGCCGGCGTATTGCAGCAGCATCCGCTTGGCGACCCGCGGCTGCGGTTCAAGTACCGGGATATCGCGCGCGGGCATGGTCTGATCATGCACCCACACCACATGCAGGATCACGTTGTTATAATTTGCATCCTGTTCATGTGCGTGCTGCCGCCAACCCGAGGTGTACAAGTGGAGTTCCACGCTGCCCACCCAGGCCGTAGATCCGATGCGGATCTGTGCATCCAGAAAATCCGGTCCTTGGTTCGTATTCTGTATACCGGGTAAATCGATCCGCAGGTCTTCGCCGCTCACCAGTTGCAGTTCCTGCTGGTTGAAGTACCGGTGCCCCCAGATGAACTGCAAAAGCTGTTCAGTCATTGCCTTTTATTCAGTCGGCAACAATTTCCTGATCTGGAGCGATATCCGAGACCGTGAAAAAGCGCAGATGACCAGGAAAATAACGGAAAATAAAACGCGTCATCAGCCTCCGGAGAAGAGACGCAGTTCCTGCAAAAGCCGGCTGACGGGCAGTCCCATCACATTATAGAAATCGCCGCGGATCCAGGCGATCCCGGTCACGCCGATCCATTCCTGGATGGCATACGCACCGGCTTTATCATATGGCGCATACTGATCGATGTAATACCTGATGCCCGCTGCTGTCAACGGATGAAAATGCACTTCCGTGATTTCATGAAAACACATTTCGCGCTGTTGCTGACGGATTACGACACCGGTAATGACGCGGTGCGTTCTGCCGGAAAGACGCGTCAATATCTCAAAAGCATGGTCCGCATCAGCAGGTTTACCGATGATTTCGTCGTCGATCACCACGACGGTATCTGCCGCCACGATGATCCGGTCCTGCGCCTGCGCCGATACCGCTGCGGCTTTTTCGCGCGCGATGTATACCGGCACTTCTTCGATCGGCAATCCGGGCGGATAATTTTCCGCCGTATTCGACACGAGCACATCGAAGTCCAATGCTGCCGAGGTGAGCAACTGCTTTCTCCGCGGTGAAGCGGAGGCAAGGATTAGCCGATCCATGACTGGTATAATTTAAAGAGCAGGATCGACAGGATCCCGGTGAACATGACGATTTTAATCAGGCTGCTCAGGCGGTGATAATCCGCGACCGTCTTCGCCTTTCGCAGGTCGAGCATGGTTTTGATCAGCGGCCCGATCACAAAAAAGCAGCTGTACAATACATTGATCCACCACTTATACTGCAGGATATAAAACTGCACAACCACCAGGGCGGCGATGAGTACCACCATCCAGGTGCCGGCAAATAGTCGGGCAGCCTGCACACCCCATACCACCGGCATGGTGCGGCAACCATACCGCGCATCTCCTTCCATGTCCTCGATGTCTTTGATCACCTCCCGGATGAGTGAAATGATAAATGCAAACGCAGCGTAAAGAATCGCAAACTTGAACACACGCGACAGGATAAAATGATAGGCGGGGTCGACAAAACGGTGCAAACGGAATTCACTGAAATACAATACCAGGATCACCCAGGCCGTCAGCAGGGAGATGATCACATTGCCGATGATGAGTTTTTTTTTGAAGGTCGTGCTGTAAAACCAGAGCAGCAATACGCATAGCAGGTTTGCGGGACCGATGATCAGGTTGCGGAGCTTCCAGGAAATATAAAAACCAATCAGAATGCCAAGACCCGAAAGGATCCAGTGCCATACGATCGTCCATCTCCGCTTGATGATTTTTTCCACCACGATTTTATCCGGCTTGTTCACCCGGTCGATGTTAAGGTCAAAATAATCATTGATGATATATCCGGCGGCCGCGATGAGGACGGAAGAAAATGAGAGCAACCAGAACAGCGGAACGGTTAATACATTTTGTTGTACGGAAGGACCATTGTAAAAACTCGGCAGCAGGATGCAGTAATAGAATAAAGATTGGGTGATGGCGATGAACAACAGGTTGGGCCATCGGATCAATTGCAGGAAAGCGGCAAAAGCGGTTCGGTTCATCGGCATTTTTTAAATCGACGGAATATGACTCTCCATATTCCAGTGGTCATTCAGACGCAGTACCTTTTCAATCACATCGCGAACACAGCCGCGACCACCGGGCAGTGTTGAAATATAATGCGCGGCCAGCAGGATATCCGGTACCGCGTCGGCAGGCGCACAAAAAATGCCTACTTTATCAAATACGCTGAAATCAGGAATATCATCTCCCATATACAATATCTGTTCGCGTTGGAGCGCATGGGTCTGAAGATATTCTTCCAGCTTTTTACGCTTGTCGCTGATCTCCATAAAAATATCCGTGACGCCGAGTTTAGCCAGGCGCTGCCGGACGCCGGTGCCCGCACCCCCGGAAATGACGGCGATCCGGTAACCCTGCCGCATGGCCAGTCCGATGGCATATCCATCTTTGGTATTCATCTGCCGCACCTGTTCTCCGCTTTCGAATACGAGCACACTGCCATCCGTCAGCACGCCATCCACATCAAGGATAAAAGTGGTGACAGGTTTGAAGAGAGATAATAGATTCATAATGGTTGATACTTTCCGTTGTGCATGCCCGCAAAAGTATTGGTTATCGGACAAATTATTCCTCAGCCATGCATTTCACCGATGGAAAGGGTGATCGTCTGATACAACGCACGCAGTTCGGGGTAAGCCGCCAGCAGGGCCAGGTGTTTTTCGATCGTGCCGGCATCCTTCCGCACGGCCGGACCGGTTTGGGCATCGCGGGCCGGAATTTCCTGCAGCCGGCGGACCGATTCGGTGAGCAGGGGCAGCAGTTGTTTGAAATCAATTTTTTCCTGCTGACAAAAGGACTCCGCCAGCGCGAAAAAATGATTGGAAAAGTTGTTTGCCACGACGGCTGCCAGGTGATACCTGCTTCTGGTGGCGTCGTCGGCCACCGTGGCGGACATGCCCGGGATCTTGCACAACATTTTGAGTGTGTCCAGCGCCTCGGGGCCGGATGCGTCAATCAGCATCGGAATGGACTCCGGTGCCGGCAGCGCGCGCCGCAGGGTTTGCAATGGATACAAAACGCCCGTCGATGCGGACACGTTCCGGAGTATTTCCCTGGAAACAGCGCCCGCGGTGTGCACGACCAGGCCCTGCTGAACGGAAAAATCTGACACGAACCCGGGAATGCTGTCGTCGGAAAGAGCGATCAGGAAAAGATCGGCATCGGATAGAATTGCGGAGCGCTGACCGGTGAAATCTGCCTGCAGTTCCGCTGCGAGCAAAAGGCCCTGCTGCGGGTGGCGGTTGTATACCTGCCGTATCCGGTGACCGGCGGAAAAAAACTTCCTGCCCAGCACCGAGGCGGTGTTTCCGGCGCCAATGATCACTATATCCATGAATGACTAGGCTTTCTTCTTCTGCGATTTGGGAGCCCAGATCGCCAGCATTCTCTTGCCTTCCATTTTCGGCATGCTTTCCAGCGCGCCTACTTCGTTGAGGCGCTCGGCAAATTTCAGGAGCAGCAATTCACCCCGTTCGCGAAACTGGATCGCGCGGCCCTTGAATTGTACATAAGCTTTCACCTTGTCGCCGTCCTTCAGAAATTTTTCGGCATGCTTGGCCTTGAAATCGAAATCGTGGTCGTCGGTATTGGGTGTAAACCGGATTTCCTTTACTTCCGAAGCCTTGCTCTTGGCCTTCATTTCTTTTTCCTTCCGCTTCTTCTCGTAAAGGAATTTATTGTAGTCGATGATCTTACATACCGGTGGATCGGCATTGGGAGATATTTCAACCAGGTCGAGCTGCTGGTCCTGCGCCATCTTCATGGCCTCTGCAATGGGATAAACCCCTACTGTTATATTGTCCCCCACCAAACGAACCTGCGGTACGCGGATCATGTTGTTGGTGCGGTGTTCCTGTTGTTGTTCTTTTCTGAATCGTGGATTAAATGTTCCTCTAGGAGGTCTTGGTGGAAATGCCATTAATTGATTTTAAGTAAACGAAATATTTTAAGTATTAAAAAATAAAGGTCTGTGATATAATTACACTATAGATCCCCTCTTTGTTGTATTTCCTGCCGGACATGTTCAATAAATGCCGCGGGTTCCTGCATGCCAGCGTCTCCCTTGCCCTGTCTCCGAACGGAAATCTTTCCCTCGTTCATCTCCTTCTCCCCGATCACCAGCATATACGGAACCCTCATCAGCTCGGTATCGCGGATCTTCTTACCTATCTTCTCGTTCCGTTCATCGATGCCTGCACGAATATCCGCTTTTTTTAAGGATTGTAAAACTGTTTGTGCATAGGGCAGAAATTTGTCGCTGATCGGCAAAACCTTCACCTGCACCGGCGCGAGCCAAACAGGGAATTTACCGGCATAATGTTCCAGCAAAAACCCGATAAACCGCTCGTGGGTACCCAATGGCGCCCGGTGGATGATCAGCGGCGTTTCGGGCTGGTTATTCCGGTTGGTATATTCCAGGTTGAACCGCCGGCCCTGGGCAAAATCCACCTGGTTGGTCGCCAGGGTGAATTCCCGGCCGATGGCGCTCCAGATCTGTACATCAATTTTAGGTCCGTAAAAAGCCCCTTCGTCCGCCACTTCCACATATGGCGTCCCGGATTCCTGCAACGCTTTTCGCACCATGGCTTCGGTTTCCAGCCACAGGGCTGGTTCATCAATGTATTTCTGACCCAGCTTGGCCGGATCGTGCAGACTCAGCCGCATCACGTATTTGTCGATGCCGAAAATGCTGAAATATTTCAGGTACATATCATTCACGGCCTTAAACTCCTCGGCAAACTGCTCCTTACTGCAATAGATGTGGGCATCGTTCATATGAAGGCAGCGTACCCGCATGAGTCCGAACAGTTCCCCGCTTTGCTCGTACCGGTAACAGGTGCCATATTCTGCCAGTCGCAACGGGATTTCCTTATAACTCCTTGGCTCGGCCGCAAAAATCTTATGATGGTGCGGACAATTCATCGATTTGAGGTAGTATTTCACACCCTCCAGCTCCATCGGCGGATACATGCTATCCTGGTAATAGGGCAGGTGACCGCTTTTGATGTACATGCTTTCCTTGGCAATATGCGGGGTCACCACGCGCTGATAGCCACCAGCGGATTCGGTTTCCTTTGCCAGCCGCTCCAGTTCTTCGATCACGATCGTGCCGTTGGGCATCCAGAGCGCAAGGCCCGGACCCACATCGTCATCCATTGTGAAAATGCCCAGTTCCTTGCCCAGCTTCCGGTGATCCCTTTTCTTTGCTTCTTCCAGCATCAGCAGGTATTCATCCAGTTCCTTTTTCGCCGGGAAACTGACGCCATACACCCTTGTCAGCTGTTTGTTTTTTTCGTCTCCCTTCCAGTAAGCTCCTGCGATATTGGTGAGCCGGACGGCTTTGATAAAACCCGTATTCGGAATATGCGGTCCGCGGCAGAGATCCGTAAAATTTCCCTGGGTATAAAACGTGATCTCGCCGTCTTTCAGGTTTTCCAGCAGGTCAAGTTTATATTCATCGCCTTTGTCTTTGAAATACTGGAGGGCCTCTGCCTTGGGAACTTCCTTCCGGATATAGACTTCGTTCAGCGAAGCGAGTTCGGCCATTTTTACTTCCAGTTTTCGGAGGTCTTCATCTGTAATATGCCGGCCACCCAGGTCCATATCATAGTAAAAACCATGGTCGATGGCCGGACCAACCCAGAACTTCACACCGGGAAAAACAGATTCAACCGCTTCCGCCATCAGGTGCGCGGTAGAATGCCAGAAAGTCGATTTGCCTTCCGCATCCGTCCAGGTCAGCAAAGACAGCGTGCTGTCAGCAGTGAGCGGACGCGTGGCATCCCAAACCTGTCCGTTGACTTTTGCCGCAATTACTTTCCTGGCCAGTCCTTCGCTGATCGACCGGGCCACATCGAGAGAACTTACACCTTCCTGGTATTCCCTGACGGCTCCGTCAGGAAAAGTTATTTTGATCATTTGCATTTTTATGGGTTACACAAAACAGGGTTGCAAAATTAACAAACTCTTGCCAGATAAGTTATTTTAACCGGTCACAGGGGATGGTAATTATTTTCTAATTTGCCCCTGATGAAAAATGCCAAGCTTTATGGCCCGCTGACGGTCTTATTCCTGTTGTTTTCCGTGTCTATGTTGCCAGCGCAGGATCTAACCGGTATCTGGCGCGGGCATTTCAGTTCAAACGGCCTTTTCGAACGGATGAATGGTGGCGACGACCGGTATCGCATGGAAGTTCAGATCGCCCAGACCATGCACAGCTTCGAAGCAGTGACCTACAGCTACAAATCCACCGAATTTTATGGCAAAGCCACGGCCGAAGGGCGGATCGATAAAAATACCGGCGCCGTCATGCTCAAAGAATTAAAACTCGTGGAACTCCGCTCCTATGGTTATGGCGCCTGCGTGATGACCTGTCATTTCACCTATTCGCGCCTCGGTAACGAAGAATTTCTGCAGGGAACCTATTCCAGTTCCAGTACGGTCGGCGGTGATTCCGGTTGCGGAAATGGCAGCATCTACCTGCACAAAGTAGTCAGTTCCGATTTTTATACGGAACCTTTCCTGGAAGAGAAAGAAAAAGAACTGGCGAAAAAAGGCACAAAACCTGCAGCCCCTGAAAAAAAGATACCTGTAAAACCATCCACACCGCCGCCCGCCGGTCCACCGGTAGCGGCGAAGAAGAAGCCGGTGCTGCCAAAAGTGGTCGCACAGTCAGCCCCCAAAAAGAAACCGGTCATTATTCCGGAAGCAAATCACAAGAACCTGGTGATGGAACCTGAAAAGCGTGTATCCGTTACCGATAGTATCAAGACGGACCGGCATCCGGTACCGGTGAGCATCGCCCCGCAGCAGATCAGCACCCGCGCGAATGAGGTGGTGCGATCCATCAGCGTCACCCACCAGGACATTACGCTCAGCATCTATGACGATGGCGCCATCGACAATGATTCGGTCACCGTTTACTACGACAATCAGCGGATCCTGTCGAAGGCCCGGCTGACCGATCAGGCCATTACCCTTCATGTGCACGTGGAAGCATCCGACGAGCCCCATGAGCTGGTAATGGTGGCAGAGAACCTCGGGGAAATCCCCCCCAATACTTCGCTAATGGTCGTGCACGATGGCGACCAGCGGATTGAAGTGCGCATCGTCACCAATGAACAAAAAAATGCGGTCCTGAAGATCCGGTACCGGAAACCGGAATAAGCTATTTCTTCCTCGGCACTTTTTCTTCCCGCTGCGCGGCATCATACACCAACGTGGCGATGATGGTGGCCGCCTGTTTCATATCAGGCTCACTGAGGTGATCATAGGTATCCATATTGCTGTGGTGAGTGCGCGAACCGTATTCCAGCGGATCCTGGATGAACTGAAAAGCCGGCAGGCCAATGGCGTCAAACGACAAATGGTCCGTGCCGCCGGTATTTTTTAAACTGATGGTGGCGGCGCCAAGGTCTGCAAAAGGCGCAAACCAATCCGTAAACAGCGGTTTCGCAGCAGTATTCCCCTGCAGATAAATGCCACGGATCTTTCCGCTGCCATTGTCCAGGTTCAGGTAAACCGACAACTGGTCGCCCGCCGCGTTGTATAAATGTTTTATTGTATCGGTGAAATGATTTTTCACGTAGTGCTCGGAACCATGCAGGCCGGTTTCTTCCCCACCCCATAGGGCGATGCGGATGGTGCGTCGGGGCGTGAATCCAACGGCCTTGAGTATGCGCATGACTTCCATCATGACCGCAGAACCCGCCGCATTGTCGGTGGCTCCCGTAGCGCCCTGCCAGGAATCCAGGTGGCCGCCGATCATCACCAGCTGGTCTTTCAGCTTTTTATCTGTTCCCTTGATTTCACCCACGACATTATACCCCTGCTGGTCGTTGGGATAGAAGGTCGTTTTTACCTCCAGGTCGAGCTTTACCGGTATCTGGTGTTGCAGGAGGCGCACGATGGTCATGTAATCTTCAAAAGAAACCGATAGATCGGTGAGGGAAGGTTTTGTTTCGGGCGTATAGGGCGTGCCGTTCTGGACAAACACCGTTCCGTCTGCATTGCGTATCGATGAAGTCAGCACGCAGAGCGCGCCTTCTTTTTCTGCAAAATTTTTAATCATGGCCTGATACCTTGCCATGACAAGGCGCGGCTCCATTGGATTTGGCTTGCGCGGCGTATCGGGTACCGGAACGAAATCGGCGAGTGCTTTTAATTCTTCCTCCGTGTACCGCAACGCATCCGGCTTAAATCCCAGGGGCAGGGTATCGCTGCGGGGGACGATCACGATTTTTCCCGTGAGTTTTCCGTGCCAGGCATTGAGCGCAGCAGAATCCGCGGCATTCACGAGCACGACGTCTGCCGACTGAAGTCCGGGCGTTCCCGTACTCCAGGTCTTCGGAAACGCAATGAGGGGTTTGTAATAAGGCGTCGTCATCGCAAAATAGAATTTGTTGAGCTCCCAGCCTTTGCCCCAAAGACCCCAGGGTTCGAGTCTGGCATTCTGCAACCCCCAGCCTTCCAGTTTTTTCTTTGCCCATTCGGCTGCGCTGAAATATCCGGGCGACTGCATCAGGCGCGGCCCGTTGGCGTCGGTGAGGTTGAAAACGATGTCCATCACCTGAGAATGATCCAGGCCTTCCGACCGGATCCGCTCCATGACGGACGCATCGGGTTTTCCCGGCTGGGCATTCCCGTGAATAAATATGATGAGCAGTGGCAGTAGGAGCAGTCGGCGCATGAGCTTTTTTTTGAAAAATAAGGATAAATGAAACCAGCCGGTTCGAAAAAATGACAGATGGTAGCTAGAAATGAAAGTTCCAGGTAACGGAGGGAATGATCGGGAAGATAGACACTTTTTTAGCTTTCACCTGCAGCGTACCGTCGTAGGGACTGCCCGTCTGATCGAAATAAATAAAATAAGGGTTCAGCCGGCTGTACACATTGTAAATACTGAACACCCAGCTGCCATGGATTTTTTTCTGTGGCTTGTAGGTCGGCGTATACACGGCCGCCAGGTCGAGCCGGTGATAGGCAGGCAGTCGGTATTTGTTGATGCTGCTGTAATCCTGCGCCAGCGTTCCTTCGATAATGTAGAACTTTTCGGGAAAGGAAGTGGCGTTGCCACTGGCATACACAAACACGGCCGATAATTTCCAATGTTTGTCCAGTTCGTACGAACCCACCAGAGAAAGGTCATTCCGCCGGTCGTATTTGGCCGGATATTTTTCGCCGCCGTTCAGGTCGGGAAATTTGCGCCAGGTCCAGGACAGGGTGTATCCGATCCATCCGGTAAATCGTCCCCGTGCCTTGTTCAGGTAAAATTCAGCGCCGTAGCTCCATCCTTTGCCGAATACAAAAGATTCTTCCGGATCGCTGAGGGACGGCGTATATCCTTCTTTGTATTCGATCTGGTGCTGCATGGTTTTGTAATACAGTTCCACCGATGTTTCGTAGGTGTTGTTCTTGAAATTTTTAAAGATGCCGGTGGAATACTGCCAGCCTGTTTGCGGACGAACGATATAGGTACTTGGCACCCACAGGTCGGTCGGCAGTGTGGTACCAGAATTACTGACGAGATGGATATACTGGATATTTCGCGTGACTGCCGCCTTGAGCGATGTTTCTTCGTTCAACGAGTACCGCAGGGTGAGCCTCGGTTCGAAACCGCCGTATTTCTTTAAAGATTTTCCCCGTCCGTAATAGGTGCTGTCCGTTTTATTCCCATCGGCATCATGCTGGTAAACGGTGTAGGGTCCGAGCTGTTCGAATCCACTCCATCGTATACCCCCATTCACCTGGAGGTGATCGCTGAGCTGCCAGTCGTCCTGGAGGTACAGGGCCATTTCGTTGGCATATTTCTTATTGGAATTGTTTGGATTGAAGGTGGTGGAATCCTGGTTGCCCGTCAGCACATTCGGGGTAAACACATGATAGGTGAACAGTCCGCCAAAACGAATTTTGTGTTTGGGGCTGGCAAAATAATCGATATCTGTTTTCGCGGTGAGGTCGCGGATGCCCGAGGAAAGGCTAAGCTTGAAATTATCCTGCGCCGCATTAAAGGCAAAATGATAATTATTGAACAGCAGGGTGGTATTGGCAAACAGTTTCCGGTTGAATACATGGTTCCAGCGGAGGGTGGTCGTCGCGTTTCCCCAGGGTACGTTGGTCTGGAAGGAACGTTTGGCATTGTTGAAATCAAAAACATCACGTCCGAAATATCCGCTCAGGTACAGCCGGTCTTTTTCAGAGAACTGGTAATTGACCTTTGCATTCAGGTCGTAGAAATAATAACCCGACCCGTGATAACTGCTGGATTTGGGGATAAAGGGTTTTACCAGCAGATCAATATAGGTGCGTCTGGCCGACACGATAAAAGAAGCTTTATTTTTTTTGATCGGACCCTGCACCGATATCCTGGAAGCGATCAGTCCGATGCCGCCATCGACTTCGAATTTGTTCATATTTCCCTCTTTCATGGAGATGTCGAGCACGGACGACAGGCGACCGCCATACTGCGCCGGCATGCCTCCCTTGATAAGGGAGGTGTTTTTTATCGCATCGCCATTAAAGATCGAAAAAAAACCAAACAGGTGACCGGTGTTGTACACGATCGCATCGTCGAGGAGGATCAGGTTCTGGTCGGGTCCGCCTCCCCGGACGTACAAGCCCGTATTGCCTTCGCCCGCATTGCTGACACCCGGCAGCAACTGGACGATTTTCAGGATATCCACTTCGCCGAATAGCACGGGCAGCGATTTTACCCGGGCCATGGACAAATCGATCTTTCCCATCTGGGCATTTTTTACATTGCCGTCGCGTCGCCGCGCATTGACCACGACCTCTTCATTGATGGTTATTTTTGGGGCGATCAGCAGGTTTAGTGATTTGTTCTGGTCGAGGGTGATGTCGGCGCGCTTGGTTTCGTAGCCGACAAAAGAACAGGACAGGAAATATTTTCCTGCAGGCAGGGTGATTGAAAAAAATCCGTAGGCATTGGACGAAACGACATGCTCCTGGTTGTTGATGCTGACGCTCGCCCCGATCATACTTTCAGCGGAGAGGGAATCCTTCACATAGCCTGAAATGGTAAATTTTTGCTGCGCGGATAAAGACCCTGTCAGGATAAGCAACAGGAAGGGAAGAAGAATGGCTCGGCGCATTTTTATTTTTGCGGGGTGGCATACTGAATGGAATCGACGACTTCGCCGCAGCCAAGCATCTTCGCCTTGTATACGGGATGCTTGTTGCCCAGATAAGGGTTTATGATGGCATGCGTACCACTGAGCCAGAATCCTTCCGCATCGTCGCCGAATGCCATGGGACAACGCATATGATACACCACCGAACCATCATAGTGTACGGTCCGGATCAGGTTATACAGCTCGTCGGTGATCGTGTTGAAGGAGCGGCGTTTTCCGTCGATCGTCGTTTCGCCCAGCAGACCCTTGAGGTCGGCCTGGAGAGATTCATTGAGATTCAACGCGGTGGTTTTGATGGATTCGTCCGCCGTGAGTTTGGTAAAATGAAGGCTGTCCGAGGCTTTCGCCAGTGCCGTGGCATTGTTATGAATGGCAACCGTGTCCCAGTCTACAAAAGCGGCCTGCAAAGCATAATACCCCGTCAGCACGCCGGCAAAAGCCTGGTCAAACGCGCCCTGGGTACCCGTCACCACCAGCGCCTGTGGTTTGGCTTCAGCGACCGGATGATCTTTTTTTGACAGGAGGAGATATGTAATGATCCCAGCTGCGGCAAGCACTACGATCAGCATGAAAACCCGCTTCATAAGTAGGAATTTGACCAAAGATAATTGTAAAAGCATTCCGTGAGTTTGCTTTATTTTTGTGCGCTTTCAGAACAGAAAATAAACCGGGGAAACATTATGCTGGCAGGACTTCAGGACGTGACATTTGAATTTGGGGCGAGGACGATACTTTACGACGCTACCTGGCATATTCAGCCGGACGAACATATCGGATTGATCGGGTACAACGGTACCGGCAAATCCACCCTCCTGAAATTGCTGGCGGGAGAATATATGCCCACCAAGGGAACGGTGGAACGGGGCAAAACGACCACCATCGGATATCTTCACCAGGACCTCCTGAGTTTTGATACCGGCGGCTCCATCCTCACCGTGGCCATGAGCGCATTTGAAAAAGTGATCGCGCTGGAGAAAGAAATAGAAACACTTTCCAAGGCCCTCGAACATGAGCACGAGCATCCGACGAGTGAAGCCCACGCGGAAGAACTGCTGATTCAGTATACGGACCGCCTGCACGATATGGACCTGCTGGATGGCTACAGCATTCAGCATAAAACAGAAGAAGTGCTCCAGGGACTGGGTTTCAGCGCCACCGATCTAGAAAGACCCTTCCGCGAATTCAGCGGTGGCTGGCGCATGCGCGTGTTGCTGGCCAAGATGATCCTGCAAAAACCGGATCTGCTGCTGCTGGATGAACCGACCAATCACCTGGATCTGCCGTCGATCGAATGGCTGGAAAAATATTTGCAGCACTACCAGGGATCCGTGATCATCGTGAGTCATGATAAATATTTCCTGGACCGGATGGTGACTAAGATCGTGGAACTATACCAGCAGAACCTGCATTATTATAACGGAAATTATTCTTTCTACGAAAAGGAAAAAGACCTGCGCGTAACGCTGCAGCAAAGGGCATTTGAAAATCAGCAGGATTATATCCGGCAGCAGGAAAAATTTATCGAACGGTTCAAGGCCAAAGCCTCGAAAGCCGCCGCCGCACAAAGTGCGATGAAACGGCTCGACAAGATCGACCGCATCGAAAATGTTGAAATCGAAAGACCCGATATGCGGATCCAGTTCCGCATCGATAAAAATCCCGGACGGATCCTGGTTCAGCTGAAAGACATCAGCAAAAATTTCGGCAGCATCCAGATTGCTGACAATGCCGAAGCAGAGATCGACCGGGGAGACAAGATTGCCCTGATCGGCGCCAACGGCAAAGGTAAATCCACCTTCCTGCGCATCATCGCGGGCACCGAGGCATTTTCCGGCGAGCGCGTGTGGGGGCATAACGTGGAGTCGAGTTTTTACGCGCAGCACCAGCTGGAATCGCTCAATGTAAACAATTCGCTCCTGGATGAAATGAAGATGAGCGGCAGTGGCAAAAATGAACTGGAACTGCGTACGCTGCTCGGCTGCTTTTTATTTTCCGGAGATGATACGGAAAAAAAGATCAAGGTGCTCAGCGGGGGTGAAAAGGCGCGCGTGGCGCTGGCGAAAACCATCGCCGGTAAAGCGAATTTTCTCTTGCTGGATGAACCAACCAATCACCTTGACATTCATTCCTGCGAACTCCTGGCCGAAGCGCTGAATAAATATGAAGGCAGTTATATTTTGGTGAGTCATGACCGGTTCTTCATTTCCAAAACCGCCAATAAGATCTGGGAAATTGAAGACGGAAAAATAAAAGTGTTCAAAGGTGGCTACGACGAGTGGATGGAATGGAAAAAAAGAATGGCGGACCAGGCAAAAGGATCTGCGGCCAAATCCAAACCGGAAAAAATAGCGGCACCGGTGGTTGCTCCGCCGCCGGCCAATGCACCGATCCAGAAAGATGTAAAAAAACAGCTGCAAAAGCAACAGAAGCTGGTGGAACAACTCGAACAGCAGCTTAAGGCATCGAAGTCGCGCAAAGAGGGACTGGAGGCGCAGCTCTCCGTACCGGAGATCTATTCCGACAAGGGCAAATTTCAGGAAGTGGAAAATGCCTACCAGCAATCGATGAAGGAAATAACAAAATTGAGCGGCGAATACGAATCCGAATTGGAAAAATTAATGGAACTTGAGGAGAATGGGTAGACCGGTATCGATCGTTCTCTTATTGTTTTTTTTATGTCCCTTTTTCGGTGCCGGTCAAACCGTCGATCATGGCCAGCGACCCCGGATCGGCCTTACCCTGAGCGGTGGGGGCGCCAAAGGGCTCGCCCATAT
>CAZZYD010000018.1:0-17220 GCA_964658175.1 uncultured Puia sp.
TGGCTTTCTCCGGCTATGACGCCGGCGCTGTCAAGGTATTCCTGCAGGATGGACACCGGGATGGCAAAGTTTAATCCCGCCGCCAGGCCGCCACTGTTTTCCAGGCTACCAAAGGTGGTGAGACCGACTACTTCTCCCTTTTCATCGCAAACAGGTCCCCCGCTGCTGCCGCGGTTGATATTGGCATCCATCTGGATCAGCGGCCATCCCTGGATGGATTTTTTCAGGGCGCTGACGATGCCGGTGGTGAGCGTCGGCTCCAGGGCCGATTCCTGGGCAACGTAGTTGTTGTTTGTTACCGGACCGGGATAACCATACACAAATAACTGTTCGCCGACTTTCGGAAGCGCGTCGGTGGCAATGCGGAGGGTCGGCAGACTGCTGTCCCCATCCATTTTCAGGATGGCGATGTCTTTGCCCGGCATGGCCTGACCTTTCAGTACGACGTGGGCGGCCATTTTTACCTGCCGAAGTCTTCCGTCAGTGGAATCCCTGCCATATAATATAAAAATCTCTTTTTTCAGGTCAAAGAGCGACATCGAGAACAGGCGGGCGTAGACCGTTGCGTAGGTATTGTACAACAGCGTGCGTTGCTGTTCAGTAAATGAGGTGGCCCAGGCGCTTTCAAAGGCGGTGATATTCGCTTCGGTGATCTGCTGGAAGGCGGAGAGGATGAACTGCCGCCGGATGAAAGAATTATCGCGGTCGATCAGGTGGCAGTTGGTCGCCACATATCCGTCTGCGGTGATCACAAATCCGGTGCCAGTGGACGTGATTTCTTCCGGCTGTTTGATAAAGTCGCTGGATGTTTTGAAGAATCGGTTTGGGTTGTTGTAGATCTCTTTGAGCACGATGTCGAGCTTCTGTTCCGCGGTAAAGATGGTACCGCTGCTGTCGATGTGCTGAAGGGAATCGAGGAGGCGGTTAAAATTGCGTGAGTCGAGGCGGATCCTGTTTACGTTTACGTCGGCCGAGAATACCGTCTTCACCATCACCACACCCGGCCGGTTCACCCCATAGTTTTGCACGGCCGAAAGTTTTTGCGAACGGGCTGTTCCGAAGCAACAAAACGATGCCGCGAAAAACAGGTAAAGGGCGATCTGTCGGGAGCGTTTCTTCATCCTTGATCCAATCATCTTAAAACCTAAAATGAATTAACTTGTTGTAATATGACGGTTAAATATTTTCTATGGTAACAATCCAGTCTCCCCTGGCGGAGCGGCTGCGGCCGGAGGCTTTAGATCAGTTGGTTGGGCAACAGCATCTTACCGGTAAAGGTAGCATTTTACGAACGGCTATCGAACAGGGAAAAGTGCCTTCCATGATCCTCTGGGGACCGCCTGGAACCGGAAAGACGACCATCGCCAATATCATCGCCCATACCCTGCAGGTTCCCTTTTATACGCTGAGTGCGATTTCCTCCGGTGTCAAAGAAGTTCGGGAGGTGATCGAACAGGCGCGGCAGCAGGAACGCGTGATCCTTTTCATCGATGAGATTCACCGGTTCAACAAAGGTCAGCAGGATGCTCTGCTGGGCGCGGTGGAAAAAGGGATCGTTACGCTGATCGGGGCCACCACTGAAAATCCTTCATTCGAAGTCAACAGCGCCCTGCTGAGCCGCTGCCAGGTATATGTGCTGAAGCCATTGAACAATGAAGACCTGATCCGGCTGATGGAAACGGCGATCACCCGGGATGAATCTCTGCGGCATAAAAATATCAGTCTGCGCGAAACCGAAGCCCTGATCAATATTTCGGGTGGCGATGCCCGTAAGTTGCTCAACCTGCTGGAACTGGTGGCCGATTCGGCCGACAGCAAGGACGGCGTGGTGATCACGGACCAGCTGGTGATGGATACGGCGCAGCAGCGCATCGCCCTCTACGATAAAAAAGGTGAACAGCACTACGATATCATTTCAGCTTTTATCAAATCGATGCGCGGCAGTGACCCCAATGCCGCCGTCTACTACCTCGCCCGCATGATCGAAGGAGGAGAAGACGTGAAGTTCATCGCCCGCAGGATGCTGATCCTGGCCAGCGAAGACATCGGCAATGCAAATCCCAACGCGCTCTTACTGGCCAACGCGACTTTCGAAGCGGTGGCGAAGATCGGTTATCCTGAATCGAGGATTATCCTGTCGCAGTGCGCCATCTACCTGGCCACTTCTCCCAAAAGCAATGCGTCTTATATGGCCATTGGCGATGCGATGGCATCCGTCAGGCAAACGGGTGATCTTCCCGTGCCCCTGCATATCCGCAATGCGCCAACGCGCCTGATGAAGAATATGGACTATGGGAAAGGGTATGAGTACAGTCATTCATACGAAGGCAATTTCTCGGCCCAGGAATATTTGCCTGAGGCGATCAGCGGAACCGCTTTTTACGAACCCGGTAAAAATCCCCGGGAAGAAGAATTGCGCAAACACCTGAAGCAGCTCTGGAAAGAAAAGTATGGATATTAAATAATAAATTGCCGCCTCAACTGAACCGGCAATGGCGCACACCGTATGGACCTGCAAAAAATTCGAAGACCTCAGTCCGCAGGAACTCTACGCCATCCTGCAACTCCGCAGCGAAGTGTTCGTGATCGAACAGCAATGCATTTACCAGGATTGTGACGACCGAGATGCCGGCGCCTTTCATCATTTTGCGCTGCAGGGTGAAAAGATGGTCGCATACTCGCGCCTGTTCGCGCCGGGTTTTGTCTATAGTGAATCTTCGATCGGCCGCGTCGTAAGTTCCCCCTCGGTACGGGGATCCGGCATGGGAAAAGAACTCATGAGTAAAAATATCAGCCAGCTGTATGCGCTGTTCGGAAAATGCGACATCAAGATCGGTGCGCAGCTTTATCTTCAGAAATTTTATGAGTCCTTCGGCTTCGTCCAGACCAGCGGCATTTACCTGGAAGATAATATCCAGCATATATTAATGGTGTTGCCCAACGCCTGATGCCCGCATTCCAAAATTTGGAAATTGTCCAAATAATATAGTGGCTCCCTTTCACACAATAAGAGAATAATTCCCGTTTATAGGATTACGGCGCCGGAGTTAAAGCGCCGTAAGAAAATCCAAACCATCGAAAACTAAATCCATACTCCCATGAAAAGAGGTTTACACACCTTAACGCGGAAGTGTTTCTATTCGCTGGCCATTATACTGGCCATCAATACGCCTTCCTTTAGCCAGACCAAATCGTCCGGCACCTATTTTGAAGGCGGCTTCACCGTTGGCCCGATGATATTCCTCGGCGATCTGGGTGGCCATTTCGGCAAGGGCACGACATTCCTCAAAGACTATAATATGAATGCGACCAAGATCTCCTACGGAGTATTCCTGGCAGCACATCCTTCCGAAGTACTCGGCTTCAGGCTTTCCCTGAACGTGGGTAAGGTAGACGGGGATGATTCCTATATTAAATACAAGGGTGGTATCGAAGGCGCGCGCCTGGCCCGTAACCTCGATTTCAAATCGAATATCCTCGAAGGTTCGATCATGGCGGAAATTTATCCGACCGCATTGCTGGAAGGCGATCCTTCCGATGTAACCGGCCGCCTGCGTCCTTACGGACTGATCGGCGTCGGCGTTTTCCATTTCAATCCAATGGGAACGTACATAGATCCGAACACGTCGCAGTCAACCTGGGTTTACCTCCACCCCCTGCATACGGAAGGTGAAGGATTTGCAGCAGACCGTCCGAAGAATTATAAACTGACGCAGCTTAATATTCCCATCGGTGTCGGTGTAAAATATTATTTCAGCGAAAAACTGAATATCTCTTTTGAAATCGTAGAGCGTAAGACCTTCACCGACTATATCGATGACGTGAGCACTACCTTTGTAGACCCGGCCCTGCTATATGCCAACCTGCCTTCAGGACAGGCGCAGATCGCGGACCAGTTGTCAAATAAGAGTCCTTTGCGCGGTATACCTGGCAGCGCTTACAATCCGGGAGACAAACGAGGTGATCCATCCCACACGGATGCTTACCTGACGGCCGTTTTCAAAGTATCTTTCCGGTTGGGCAGCAGCAGTGCCTGGGATAATTCAACCCGTTGTCCCTTGCTCCGATTCTAAGTTATTCGTTTGATCCGTACCCTTTATTACCCCTACATGAAAACAGCACACCGGAAAAAATTACGGCGTCTGCTCGCGCCCGCAGCATGGGTCCTGGTTATGCCAGCCTTTGCTGCGGTGCCGGTAGCGGGGAAGCTGCCGACAGGCAGCACATCCACCGTTATCACCAGCAAATCCGTAAAAAACAAAAAGCACCGGATCCGGTTCTTCAACGCCAACAATGCGAGCAACCTGCTATTTACCGTTGACGGCACGGAAGGCAAAACGTACAAACTCTATATTTTCGATCTGGAAGGCAGACTCATCACACAGGCGAATATCCATAACCGGGAGACAAGCCTTCTGAACGATATACCTGCAGGCGGCTATCTGTTCGACGTGTTCATGGACGATAAAAAAATTGAAAGCGGCCAGCTAACCTTAAAATAACCCTCATTAATTCTAAATCCAATAAGCAGCGGGTACATTGATAAAGTCTGATTATCCATTTAGGTTTAGTAAACCTGATCCGTTCCCTATTTTTTAGTACCCTTTACGATTTTATTGATCACTTCCCGCAATGCTTATTGGATCACATCTCCGCCTTTAAAAATTTCCCGGTAAAACTCTCCTTGCTGGCAATCAGTTTCTCCGGCGTGCCTTCAAACAATATTCTTCCCCCACCGCTGCCACCCTCCGGCCCGAGATCAATCACATAGTCAGCCACTTTGATCACATCCAGGTTGTGTTCAATCACCAGCACGGTATTCCCGCGGTCTACCAGCTTATTCAGTACATCCAGCAGATGACCGATGTCTTCAAAATGCAGTCCCGTGGTAGGTTCGTCGAGGATGTAAAATGTTTTTCCCGTATCGCGTTTCGACAGTTCCGTTCCCAGTTTTACACGTTGCGCCTCGCCACCACTGAGGGTAACCGCCGACTGACCGAGCGTGATATATCCAAGCCCCACTTCCTGCAGCACTTTTATTTTCCGGTAGAGATAATGAACGTTCTGAAAAAATTCAACGGCTTCATCCACCGTCATGTTCAAAACATCGCTGATGGATTTTCCCTTGTACCGGATCTCCAGGGTTTCGCGGTTGTACCGTTTGCCATTGCATTTTTCACAATGCACATACACATCCGGCAGAAAATTCATTTCGATCGTGCGCATGCCACCGCCTTCGCAGACTTCACACCGGCCGCTTTTTACATTGAATGAAAACCGGCCGGCAGTATACCCGCGGATCTTCGCTTCCGGAATGCTCGCAAATAACGTGCGTATATCGGTGAAAAATCCACAGTACGTAGCCGGATTGCTGCGCGGCGTTCGCCCGATCGGCGACTGGTCAATCTCTATCACCTTGTCAATATGTTCAAGGCCTCTGATGCTCTTGTATTCCAGCGGATGCACTTTCGACCCATAGGCATGATGGCTCAATACCGGATAGAGTGTTTCATTGATCAGCGTGGACTTGCCACTCCCGCTGACACCCGTCACGGCGATAAATTTCCCCAGCGGCAGGCGGATGCTGATATTTTGCAGGTTATTCCCTTTGGCACCATTGAGCTCCAGGAATTTCCCATTGCCTTCCCGCCGGGTTTCCGGCACGGCAATTTTTTTATGCCCGTTGAGGTATGCGGCGGTAAGCGTATCCAGCTTCAGAAATTCTTTTGGCGTACCCTGTGCCACTACCCTGCCTCCGTGCGAACCGGCTTTGGGACCGATATCCACGAGATAGTCGGCCGCCAGCATAATATCCTTATCGTGTTCCACCACCAGCACGCTGTTTCCGATATCCCGCAGATGCTGCAATGCCAGGATCAGCCGCTGGTTGTCGCGCTGATGCAGACCAATGCTCGGTTCATCCATGATATAGGTGATGCCCTGCAGTTGAGATCCGATCTGCGTCGCCAGCCGGATACGTTGCGATTCGCCGCCACTGAGCGTGCGGGTCGGCCGGTCGAGGGTGAGGTAATTCAATCCCACGTCGAGCATGAATTGCAAGCGTTCCCGGATTTCCTTCAGTACATCTTTGGCAATCGTATTCTGTTTATCCGACAATCTTTTTTCAATACCGGAAAACCATTTGCTCACGACATCGAGGTTCATCTCATTGAGCTCGGCAATATTTTTTTCATCGATCTTGAACCACAGGCTTTCCTTTTTCAGGCGTGCGCCGCTGCAGACCGAACAGGTTTTCAGTTCCATGAATTTCTCCACCCATTCGCGCATGGCATCCGAACTACCGGCGCCGAACCAGCGCTTGAGCATGTTCACGAGCCCTTCATATTCTTCCGCTGCGGGGGTGGGCTTTTCCGTTTCTTCGAAATCCAGGTATTCCGCGGCGTTGCTGTCCGCCTGACCGTACAGGATCAGGTTCAGCCATTTCGGAGCGAGGTCGCTGATGGCGGTATCGAGACTGAATTTATTTTTTTTCGCGAGCTTTTGCACCTGGGTAAATACATACGCTTCGCGTTCTCCACCCAGCGGCGCGATGCCTCCCTCGTTGATGGTTTTGGAACGGTCGGGGATGATGGCATCCAGGCTTACACGGTATACGGCGCCCAGTCCTTTGCAGGCGGGGCAGGCACCATAGGGTGAATTAAAAGAGAAGCTGTTCGGCGAAGGTTCTTCATAACTGATCCCTGAATCCTCGCACATCAGCAGCTTGCTGTACTGAACGATCTTGTCGGTGTCGTTGAGCAGCAGGAACATCAGGTCTTTCCCCATCTGCAGCGTTTTCTGCACGCTCTGGCTCAGCCTCACTTTCATGTCGGCGGTCACCGCGAGCCTGTCTATCACGACTTCTATGTCGTGGATCTTGTACCGGTCCACCTGCATTTTCGGAACGAGGTCCTTGACTTCGCCATCCACGCGCACTTTCACAAAACCTTTTTTGCGGATGTCTTCAAACAGTTCGCGGTAATGCCCTTTCCTCCCGCGCACGATCGGCGCGAGCAGGGATATTTTTTTGTTTTTGAATTTGATGAAGATGTTCTCGACGATCTCTTCCTCGCTGAATTTCACCATGCGCTTGCCTGTATTGTAAGAATAGGCTTCGCCGATACGCGCAAAGAGCAGGCGCATGAAATCATATACTTCCGTCACGGTACCCACCGTGCTCCGCGGATTGCGGTTGGTGGTTTTTTGTTCGATGGAGATCACAGGACTCAGCCCGGTGATCTTGTCCACATCCGGACGCTCCATGTCGCCGATGAACTGCCGTGCATAGGCGCCGAAACTTTCCATGTACCGGCGTTGTCCCTCGGCATAAATCGTATCGAAGGCGAGCGAGGATTTTCCGCTGCCGCTGATACCGGTGATCACCACCAGCTGATTTTTGGGAATGCGGATATCGAGGTCTTTCAGGTTGTGCACCCTGGCGCCAAATACTTCGATGGCTTCTTCTGCTGCGCCAGCAGGCGGTTTTTCTTTGATCATCTGTGTTTTAACTGGCATCAAAGGTATAACAAAACAAAAACGGGAAGGTTATGGGAATCGGCCGGAGCAGGGCATCAGATTTTTTTTTGCATTTTTCCCTTCCGGGACTATCTTTGCCTCAGTTCTTTACAATCTCTTATCAAGAAAGGCAGAGGGAAATGGCCCTATGACGCCTTGACAACCTGTCCAGCCTTTGGCTGGACAAGGTGCCAACTCCATCTCGCCTCAGGCGAGACAGATAAATCAGATTCACGCTTGTTAATATTCTTCAACATATTAAGAGCTCTTCTGACTATCGGAAGAGCTTTTTTATTTTCTGCCTTCGCCACCGGCGAATCCTGCAAATAACAGCTCCTCCGCGGCAGTCTTCTTTCTTGCTGAGTTTTTACGTCACACTAAAAACCAATTTTATGCAGGACATCACTTCATTCATTCACAGCATTCCGGTAGACCCGCTCACCGGCGCCATTTCGGTGCCCATCTACCAAACCTCCACTTTTGTGCAGGAGGCGCCCGGCGTCAACCGGGGATTTGACTATGCCCGTTCCGGCAACCCCACCCGGCAGGTGCTGGAACAACTCATCGCCGGTCTGGAGAAAGGCTTTGCCGGTTTTGCCTTCGGCAGCGGACTGGCAGCGATCGACGCCGTACTAAAGCTGCTTTCGGCAGGCGACGAGATCGTAGCGGTAGATGATATCTACGGCGGCGCCTTCCGGCTGTTTGAAAAAGTGTACCGGAAATTCGGCATCCGCGTGCACTATGTAGATGCGTCAAACCCCGCGGCCGTTTTTGAGGCAGTCGGTCCGAAAACAAAACTCATCTGGCTGGAAACGCCCAGCAATCCCACGCTGAAGATCGCCGATATCGCGGCCATCGCGAAAATTGCCAAAGCAAGCGGATGCCTGCTCTGCGTCGACAATACGTTCGCCTCTCCGGTGCTGCAGCGGCCGATCGAGCTTGGGGCGGATATCGTGGTGCATTCTGCCACCAAATACCTTGGCGGCCATAGCGACCTGATTGCGGGCCTGGTGGTTACCCGTACGGCGGAACTTGCGCAGGAGATCAGATTTTATCAGAATGCGTCGGGCGGCATTCTCTCACCCTTTGACAGCTGGCTGGTGATCCGCGGCATGGAAACGCTTCACCTGCGGATGAAACAGCATTGCCGGTCCGCCATGGACATTGCGGAATTTTTGACTACGCATCCGGCAGTGGACAAAGTATTCTATCCCGGACTGCCGGAACATCCCAACCATGTGCTGGCAAAAAAACAGGCTTCGGGCTTTGGCGGGATCGTTTCCTTTACCCTGAAAACCGATACGCTGGAAGCAGCCGGCCGCGTGGTAACCCGCACCCGGCTCTTTAAGCTGGCTGAAAGCCTCGGCGGGATCAAAAGCCTGATCAGCCATTCGGCCGAGATGACACACAAATCCATTCCGGCCGACCGGCGGCGGGCGGGCGGCGTGGCCGACAGCCTGATCCGGCTATCTGTCGGACTGGAAGACAGCGCCGACCTGATTGAAGATCTGGGCATAACTTTGCAAACCCTGGCGGTTGCCGGCAAAAGAAAAAGCCGCGCCGCAAAAACCTGCTGACCCCGTTCAGCGTTATAAAAAAGATATGGAAGCACACAAGCAGTTGACCATCGGCATGTTTGGATTTGGCGTGGTCGGAGAAGGTCTTTATAAGATATTGCAGCAAACCCCCTCGCTGAATGCCGTGATCAAAACCGTTTGCATCAAACACCCGGGCAAGGCGCGCAGCGCGCCTGAATCTTTGTTTACGACAGACAAGGAAAAAATCCTCCAGGATCCCGAGATCAACGTGGTGGTGGAAGTGATCAACGAATCAGTCGCAGCCTTTGAGATCGTATCCCGGGCGCTCCTGTCAGGCAAGGATGCGGTCAGCGCGAGCAAAAAAATGATCGCCGAACATTTGCCGGAATTGCTGGACCTGCAGGAAAAGACAGGCCGGTCCCTGCTTTACGAAGCCGCCGTTTGTGCATCCATCCCCGTAATCCGCAACCTGGAAGAATATTATGACAATGACCTGCTCCATTCGATCCGGGGCATCGTAAACGGATCCACCAATTTCATCCTCACGAAAATGTTCGAGGAAAAACTGGATTTCAAACAGGCCCTCCTGCTCGCGCAGCAACTCGGTTTCGCAGAAAGCGATCCCGTGCTGGACGTGAACGGATATGATGCCGTGAATAAATTCGCCATCCTGCTCACGCATGCTTACGGTATTGTCACCCATCCCGACCAGATTGTGTTCACGGGCATTCAGCATATACTGGGTTCGGATGCCACCGTCGCCGCAGAAAAACACTTCGACATCAAGCTCGTGGCGCAGGCAAAAAAATTACTCAACGGAAAAGTGGCCGCACTGGTACTGCCTCAGTTTGTCAAACAGGACGATCACCTGGTATTTGTAAAAAATGAATACAACGGTGTGGTGATCGAAAGTGGTTTTTCCGACAAGCAGTTTTTTTATGGCAAGGGCGCGGGAAGTTTTCCGACGGCTTCCGCCGTACTCAGCGATCTGTCTGCCCTGCGTTACCAGTACCGGTATGAATATAAAAAACTCTATCACCATGCGCCCCTGGAACTGGCGGATGATTTCTACCTGAAGGTCTACGTAAGCTTTGACGAGTGGTCATCCATTCCAAAGGAAAGGTTTGAATGGATCGAAGAGTGGCATGCGGAAAGTGAAAGAAAATACCTGATCGGGGTGTTGCCTTTTCAGGAACTCAGGGAAAACAGCTGGTGGCACCAAAACAATACCTCGCTGATCCTGGCGCCTGAACCCGTGATCGAAGATGTGGAAATCAGAAAGCTGAAGAAGAAGAGCCTGGAACTCGCGGGTCTTTAGATTTTAGCCGGTAAGCGTAGCCTACGCGGAACACCAGCGCCCCGGTTTTATTTTCACCATCGGTTTTGTCTTTTTGCAAAGGAAGAAAACCATAGTTACCACCGGCTTCCACAAAATAGAGGTTTCGACCGCAGCGGTATGTCAGTCCTACATTCACTTCTGCCCCCAGGTTAAAAGTATGAAGTTGATTTTTGATATTTCCCGTGCTGTCGAAGGTGATGGGCGAGAGCGATATCGGCTGCGTTTCTTCCGCATCAAAATAAACCTGGCTCGTGCCGTGCGCCTTGCCTGTGGCATTCAGCATAAACGCCGCATACGGTCCGCCGTCGGCATAAAACTGCCAGTGGTGCGTATGGCCCAGGTCAAAGCGGAATTTGGCGAGGATCGGGATCATCAGATAGCTCAGGGTGATCTTGCTGTCAAAATTGGCGTATAGATATTTGTGCGCCGTATCGCCGCCGAGAAAGGCCGCGATTTTCTTTGTAACGGGAATCGCCTGATTTCCGCTTTTCTTTCCTCCCTGTATTGAAAAACGGATGTCCGCTTCCAGCGAAAATGTTTTGGTGACCGATCTTTCGGCGAAGATTCCGAAATCGGGCCCCAGAATGGTGTTATATCCCCGGCTCACCGGCGTTTTCTCCAGCCCTGCCGGCGTCAGATCCGGGATGCTGATACCGCCTTTGGCGCCTATCTGCCATGACTGGCTGAATCCGGAAACCAGGGAACCGAACAAAAAACATACGATCAGGATTGCTTTATAAGCGCTTTTACCATACATACTACGGGTTAATACGTATACTTTCATCAGATATTGTTCATGTGAACATATCCGTCCGCATCTACGCTGAGTTTATTTTCCGATTGCATGAAATCGATCACTTTTTTCAGCTGTTCGCGGTTGACACCGGTAAAATGGTCCATGAGCCGCCGCGCCTCGATCCGGCCGTTCCGGGCAGCCTGGTCCACTTGGTCATAGATGGCGTCAAACTGCACCTTGCTGAGCTTTTCGTGTTTTCGCTGCAGGCATACATCGCAGATGCCACAGTCCGCCGGATCCTTTTCTGCGAAATAGGCCGCGATGAAGCTGCTCCGGCACTGGGGGGTATGCAGGTAGTCCTGCATTCCTTTCACCCGGCCCATAAACTGTTCTTTTCTGAATGCGTAGGCGGGCTGATCGATCTGGACGTCCGCGGCTTTGCGGCGGGGCTGTGAAAAATAAATCTGGGCGTTTTCTTTCTGCGGGGTATAGTCGATTACCTCGAAACGATGGAGCTGCTGCAATTGCATCACCAGTTCTTCTACCGGTTTCTGCAACAGTCCGGCCAGTACTCTCTCCTGTATCGCCACCGGATGGTCGAAAATGCCGGCATAGGTTCTGAGCAGGCTTTTAAGGAGGGGCTCGAGTGCCGGGTGTTCCGTTTCGAAGGCATAGAGCCATCCCTTTTCAGCGATGCACTGCACGGTAGACGGAACAAAGATCTGTTCGCTGTAAGAAAGATAATTTTCCTGGGCCAGCACTTTGATTGCCGAGGTGGCGGCGCGGCTTTCCAGCTGAAATTTCCTGACAAAATCTGCGTGATCGAAATCGTAATACACCTGTTCGGTCCCCAGCGGTACCTGGAGGTAGTTGCTGATGTCACGATAAATATCGCGGATATAGGAAAGGGCGGGGTACTGTGTTTTGTGCAACGCGGAAAGATCTTCGAGCATGGCATCGTTGTACAGCAATACCGCATAGGCGCGCAGGCCATCCCTGCCCGCACGGCCCGCTTCCTGATAATAATTTTCCAGTGCGTCCGGGAGATCAGCATGGATCACGAGCCGCACATCCGGTTTGTCGATCCCCATGCCAAAGGCATTGGTGCAAACGATCACGCGGCTTTCATTCTTCATCCAGCTTTCCTGCTTGCGGCTGCGCTCCTCGGCTGCAAGCCCCGCATGGTAATTGTCCGCGGTGATGCCACGGGCATTGAGGAGGTCGCTGATCTCGCGGGTACGCCGGCGGTTGCGGCAGTATACGATGGCCGGACCCGGAACCTTCTGCAGAATATCCAGGATCTTATTGAAGATCGAGGATGTTTTGCGCACGCTGAAGGATAGCTGGGGCCGCAGGAACGACTGGCGAAAAACACGGCCTTCGTGAAAGGCCAGCTTGTCCATGATGTCCTGCTGTATCTTCTCCGTGGCCGATGCGGTCAGCGCCAGCAGCGGCACACCGGGCAGGGCCTCGCGCAGGGCGGCGATGCGCAGGTAGGGCGGCCGGAAATCATAACCCCATTGCGAAACGCAGTGTGCTTCATCCACCGCAATCAGGTTTACGTGAAAGGCGGGCAGGTATTCTTTGAATAGATTTGTTTCGAGGCGTTCAGGCGATACATACAGGAATTTACAGTTCCCGGCTGCGGCAAGCCTCAGCGTGCCGACCACATCCTGGCGGCTCATCCCTGAATAGATGGCAAAGGCAGTGATGTTTTTTTTGCGCAGGTTCTGCACCTGGTCTTTCATGAGGGCGATCAGCGGACTGATCACGAGACAAAGTCCGTCCTGCAACATCGCGGGTACCTGGAAGCAAATGGATTTACCGCCGCCGGTGGGCAACAGCGCCAGCGTATCGCGGCCCTGCAACACGGCACCGATGATCTCTTCCTGCATCGGTCGAAAAGCCGCGTGCATCCAGTATGCCTGTAAAATATCAATCGGCTGCTTGTCCATGATCCCTTCTAATTTACAGTAGCTTTTTGATATACAGGCGCGAAGAATTTATCACCAGGATCACATCACTGAAACCCATCGCCAGCGCGCCGATGGCCGGCGTCAGCAAGCCGGTGGCGGCCACGGGGATCGCCACGATATTATACACAAAGGCCCAGAAGAGGTTTTGTTTAATGGTGAGGAAGGTCTGCTTTCCCAGCTCCATGGCCAGCGGCAGCTGACGGAGGCCGCTGTTCATCAGCACCACACCGGCCGTTTGAATGGCGACCTGCGATGCGTCACTCATCGAGATGCCGATCGATGCTTTGGCCAGCGCGGGGGCATCGTTGATGCCGTCCCCGATCATCGCCGAAGGGGCAATCGCTTCCAGGCGTACTACCTGCTGCAGTTTCTGTTCGGGGGTTTGTCCGGCAATCACTTCGTCGATGCCAAGTTCCCCGGCAAGCGCTTCGCAGTTTGCCAGCCGGTCGCCGCTCAACAGGACGGTACGGATCTGCTGGCGCCTGAAATACGCAACCACGCCGGCTGCTTCCGCACGAACCGTATCGGCTACGTCCACCCAGCCGATCAGCGCATGGTTCCTGCTGAAGTAGACGGGATGCGTCGCATCCGGATAAGCACAACCTGCAAAAATCCAGGACCCGGTGCGGTAAACATTTCCTTCGGCATCCCTGCCCTCAACCCCCGCTCCTTTTTTTTCCGTTATGTTCAACCATTTTACATTTTCTTTTTTCCAGCTGCGCACGATGGACTGCGCGATGGGATGGTTGGAATATTTTTCGAGGGAAGAGACGAGGCGCTGAAAGTCCGCATCGCTTACGCCCGGGTCGACGATCTGGTATTGGGCGATGTGGAACTGACCGGTGGTAAGGGTGCCGGTTTTATCGAAGATCACCTGACGGATCTTTTTGAATTTCTCGAGTCCGGCTGCATCGCGGAACAGCACGCCGTTCCTGGCCGCGCGGCCGAGGCCCACGGCAATCGCGGCGGGGGTGGCGAGTCCCATCGCGCAGGGACAGGCAATGACGAGCACGGCAATGCTACGCATAAGCGCCGCCGTTAGATCCTGCAATATAAAATAATTGACCAGCAGGGTGCAGATCGCAATGCCGATCACGACCGGCACAAAGACAAGGCTGATCCTGTCGGCGAGCAATTGCACCGGCGGCTTGTCGGCCTGCGCACGCCGGACAAGGTCTACTATTTTCGACAGGGCCGCATCACCGGGTGCGGCCGTCACCTGCACTTTGATGGTGCCATCTGCCACCAGGCTGCCACCGAGCAGATCGTCTTTGGATTTTTTAAAAACGGGCAGGCTTTCGCCGGTGATGATGGATTCGTTCATCGATGCTTCACCGCTGAGGATCCGGGAATCGGTGGGCACCTGGTCGCCCGATTTCAGGAGCAGGAGATCGCCCGCACGCAGCGTGCGGCTGTCGACGGGGAATAATATTTCCTGGTGCTGATCATCGAAGGCGATCATCGTGCTGGTACCCGTTTGTGAAACGATCAGTCCGTTAAGCGCCGATTGCGTGGAACGGATCGACCGCTCCTCGATATAATTGCCGGCGAAGACCAGCGTGATGATCAGCGCCGCGGTTTCATAAAACATATAGGTTTCCCCCCACCCCATCACGGTGCCGGCGAGGCTGTATAAAAAGGCAGCCGTGGCGCCCAGGGCCACCAGTACGTTCATATTGGGCCGGCCCACGCGCAGACTGGCCACCGCACTTCTCCCGAAAAAATACATACCCGTGAGATAGACCGGCAGGCAAACGACCAGCTGAAACCATCCGCTCATCAGCAGATGAAAGTGCATGCCTGTGAGCATCGGGAGCAGGAGCACAATGGTAAACGGCGTGCAGATCAGCAGGTAACGGAGGAATTTGTTGATGGTTTTTTTGCCGTCGGCATCGGCGGGACCGGCTACGTGATAGCCAAGATTTTCAATGCCTTTTTTGAGGGTGGATTCGGACACGGTACCGGCAGACTGAAAGCTCACATCGCCGCCGGCCAGACTGACTTTTACAGCCTGCATCCCCTTTTTGTGCAAATACCCGTCAATGGTCTGCGCACAGCCCGTACAACTCATCCCTTCTACTTTCCAGTTTATCGTTTCCATATCTCCGTTGCTGACCAGCGGCAAAATTACAATATTTCGGTCAGCCGTCGGGTGCGGAGGGGTGGCTCACTATCTTTGCCGAATGGAATGGACGGTTACCGAAGAGGGCCTCCCGGAAGCGGCAAAAGCATGTTGGGCGGCATTCCCCCATGCCCGGGTGTTTGCTTTTAGCGGCGGACTCGGCGCGGGAAAAACGAGTTTTATCAAGGCCCTCTGCGCGTCCAAAGGGGTTGCCGATCATGTGACCAGTCCCACGTTCTCCATCATCAATGAATACCATTTTCCGGGAGGCCTCATTTATCATATGGACCTGTACCGGCTGAAAGATGCGGACGAAGCGATCGACGCCGGCGTGGCCGAATGCCTGGACTCCGGTGAATTTTGTCTGGTGGAATGGCCCGGCCGCGCGATGGAACTGCTGCCGCCCGACACCCAGTTTATTGAGATCGAAACCATGGATCCCCAAACGCGTAAAATCAGGGCGGGGGACCGTTGAATAACCGCTGAAATTCAATTATAAATTGTAATTTTCACGCCCGCGATGTAACCTGATCGTCCCGGTTAAGACCTCATCAAATGCCTGCACAAAAGCCCATCATCAGCACCTCGTTCAGTTATGAAACACTCGAGGAAACCCTTGATATAAAACCCGCGTCCGCCCAACTGCATATCGGTGTGCCCAAAGAAACGGCCTTCCAGGAGAACCGGATTGCCCTCACCCCTGAATCCGTGAGTGTGCTGGTGAGCAATGGCCATGATGTGATGCTGGAACACGATGCAGGTGAGGCTGCCCATTACCGCGACCGGGATTACAGCGAAGCGGGTGCGCGCATCGTGTATGACAAGGCGGAAGTGTATAAGGCGCCGATTCTCGTAAAGTCGGCTCCCGTGGTGGAAGAAGACCTGCCCCTGCTGCAGCTGAACCAGACGATCGTATCCCCGATCCATTTATCGGCGCTCAAGGCTGATCTCCTGGAGAAGATGATGGCCAAGAAAATCACGGGCATTTCCTTTGAGAACCTCAAGGACGACAGCGGCAGTTATCCGATCGTGCGCAGCATGAGTGAAATTGCCGGCGGCGCCGCCATGCTGATCGCCTCGCAATACCTCAATTCATCCAATCATGGCAAGGGCGTTTTACTCGGAGGCATCTCCGGCATCCCGCCCACTAAAGTGATTATCCTGGGCGCGGGGATCGTGGGTGAATATGCCGCCCGCGCCGCACTGGCACTGGGCGCATCCGTAAAGGTTTTTGACAACAGCGTATCCCGGTTAAAGAGACTGCAGAATAATATCGGTTTCCGGATCTATACCTCCGTGATCGAACCGCGGATCCTTTCCAAGCAGCTGAAGAGTTGCGAAGTGGCGGTGGGCGCCCTGTCTTCCCAATCTGGCAGAACACCGGTGGTGGTGACGGAAGAGATGGTGAGCAATATGCGCACCGGGAGTGTGATCATCGACGTGAGTATCGACCGCGGCGGTTGTTTTGAGACCTCGCATATCACTTCGCATGAACAACCCGTGTTTACAAAATATGGCGTGATCCACTATTGCGTTCCGAATATTCCTTCCGGTTTCGCCAGAACCGCCTCGCAGGCCATCAGCAATGTGATCACCCCTTTGTTGCTGGAAGCATCTGAGGAAGGCGGGTTTGAGAACCTGGTCTGGCACAAAGTACATCTGCGCAATGGCATCTACCTCTTCAAAGGAGCGTTGACGAATTTCCACCTGAGCCAGCGTTTCGATTTGAAATTTACAGACCTGAATCTGCTGATCGCCAGTCAGCGCTGAGAAAGCATTTACTTATGCGCCATGATGTTGATCTGCTCTTTGCAGAATGTATACTCCTGCGGGTCATTGGAGCTCACGATCACCAGGCGGTCGCTGGCGTAGCGGTTGATCAGCTGATGGTATAGCGCAATGCCCGGGGCATCGAGGTTGCTGCAGGGTTCATCGAGCAATACCACGGGCACCGCTGAAAAAATAGCCTGGGCCAGTTTTATGCGTTGTTTCAT
>CAZZYD010000018.1:17230-24740 GCA_964658175.1 uncultured Puia sp.
ATTCCGGAAGAAAAATAACGGATCTGTTTACCGGCGGCGGCTGCCAATCCGAGCTCTTCCAATACGGATGCAGCTGTGCTTCCGTTCAGCAGGGGTTTGAAAACAGCATGAAAGCGGAGAAATTCCAGGGCCGTCATTTCTTCAATCAATTCGACAAAGGGTCCGCAAATGGATACCATTTTAAAATGATCGGCGGCCGGTATCCCCGCTCCGAAATCAACACTGCCTTCACTGGCGATCATGGCGCCGGCTATAACCTGCAGCAGCGTGGATTTACCGGAACCGTTGGTACCGGTGATGGCATAAGCATTTCCTGACTGAAAGGCGTAAGTAAAATGCCGGAAAATCCATTCGCGGTTAAATCGCTTGCCGGCATCAGACAGCGTAATCCTCATCGAGGTTGCTTTTACTGTAGCGTTTGATGATGCCACGGCCGCTTTCCCGGATGAAGGTCACGATTTCATCGCGTTCATCGGTGGCGGAGAATTCTTCTTCCAGGTATTCGAGGGCCTGGGATGTATTGAGTCCTTTATTGTAAATGATCCGGTAGATATCGAGGATATGATTGATCTTGTCGATGGTAAATCCGCGTCTTTTCAAACCGACGGAATTGACGCCGCAATAACTCAGGGGCAGACGACCCGCCTTGATATAGGGTGGGATGTCTTTCCCTACCAGAGAACCGCCCTGTAAAAAGGAATGGCGGCCGATGCGCACGAACTGGTGGATGGCGCACATGCCGCCGAGAATGGCAAAATCTTCTACGATCACGTGACCCGCGATCTGGGTATTGTTGCTCATGATGCAATAATCGCCCACGCTGCAGTCATGCGCTATATGGCAATAAGCCTGAATCAGGCAATTGCTTCCGATGCTCGTTTTTTCACGCTCCTTGGTGCCGCGGTTAACGGTCACAAATTCCCGGATCGTTGTATTGTCGCCAATAAATACATTGGAATATTCGCCCTGAAATTTAAGATCCTGCGGGATGGCGGCGATGACCGCGCCCGGAAAAATGCGGCAGTTTTCACCGATGCGTGCCCCTTCCATGATCGTGACGTTCGAACCGATCCAGGTGCCTTCACCTACATGCACATCATTATGGATAACGGAGAACGGATCGATCTTTACATTTTTGCCCACCTTGGCGTTCGGATGAATGTAAGTTTGGGGATGGATCATTCTGTCATCTGTTGATGGCGTGGTGTTAACCGGTTTTGTAGAAACATTGTCTTTGATCATTCCAGGTTCTTTCATAAACTTACACAGCAGCGCCTTACAAAAATAAACTTATTTGGAGCAATTCAGCTAATTTAACTTCGCCTTACCAACTGTGCCATCAGGTCCGCCTCGGTCACTACTTTATTCCCGACAAACACGGTTCCGCGCATCTCCACAATGCCCCGCCGCATGGGGCCGATAAATTCCATTTTCATGATCATCGTATCACCGGGAACAACTTTCTGTTTGAATTTGCAATTGTCAATCTTCAGAAAATATGTGTCATAGTCTCCGCCCGGCATGGCGTTGATGGCGAGAATACCGCCGGTCTGTGCCAGCGCTTCGATCTGCAGCACGCCGGGCATGATCGGGTTGCCGGGAAAATGACCAACGAAAAAAGGTTCGTTGAAGGTCACATTTTTTATTCCGACAATGTGTTTGTCGGATAATTCGATGATCTTATCCACCAGCAAAAAAGGATACCGGTGCGGAAGGATCTTTTCTATCTGCTGGCTGCTGTACAACGGTGCCTGTGTCGCATCATAGAGCGGCACGTTCTTCAGCTGTTTATTTTTTTTGATGTACTGCTTGATCTTTTTGGCAAACTCCACATTGGTGGAATGACCGGGTCTGCTCGCGATGATATGTCCCTTGATCGGATATCCCGTCAGGGCAAGGTCACCGATCACATCCAGGAGTTTATGCCGGGCGGGTTCGTTGGGAAAACGCAGTTCGAGGTTATTCAGGTAGCCACCGCTTTTTACTTCCACCTTATCGCGCCGGAAGGCTTTCGCCAGCCGCGTCATTTCATCTTCGGTTACTTTTCTGTCCACGATCACGATGGCGTTGTTGATATCGCCCCCCTTGATCAGGTTATTGTCCAGCAGGGCTTCGAGTTCGTGCAGAAAACAGAATGTGCGGCAGGGGGCGATTTCGGCTTTGAAATCGCGCATGCTCTTCAACCCGGCATGCTGGGTGCCCAGTACCGGTGAATTGAAATCGATGAGCGTGGTGACCTGGTAGCCGAGCGAAGGCATCGCCACCATTTCAACCCGCTTCTTTTCGTCGTAGTAAGTGATATTGGTATCGATCGAATACCAGGCTTTCGCCGCGTCCTGCTCCTGGATGCCCGCTTCTTCAATAATTTCTACAAAGGGTTCGGAGCTGCCATCGATGATCGGAATTTCCGGGCCGTTGATCTGAATCAGGCAGTTATCAACCCCCATACCCACGAGTGCTGCCAGCACATGCTCGACCGTACTGACCTTCACGCCGTTTTCTTCCAGGGTGGTGCCCCGGGACGTATCGGTCACCAGATCGCAATCGGCCTTGATCACGGGCTGACCGGACAGGTCAACGCGCTGAAACTGAAAGCCGAAACCGACATTGGCCGGACAAAGGGTCATATCCACATTTATGCCCGTATGTAAACCGGTACCGGATATGCTGATCGGAGCAGAAAGCGTATGTTGTTTGTCCGGGTTGAAATTCGAATCCATCGTGTTTGTTATAACCCGCAAAGATACAAATCCGGAGGCATTTAACAGGTAAAGGGCCTTAACTGAATCAAAAACACGGTCCCGGGGCTATATTTGTGCGAAGTTGTTTTGATCCAATTCCGGTTACAGCTGTCCGGTAATCCGATGGCAACCCGGGTATTAACAAAAAATTACACGGTGGTTCCGTGCGGCAGCGGACGTTTTATTGTTCTTTGTATTCAAATCACACATATGGAAGGCAAGAAGTCAAAAATTTTACTTTGCGAGGACGATCAGAATCTCGGTATGGTACTGAAGAACTACCTGGAGCTGAGCGATTACGATGTTACCCTGGAAAGAGACGGAAGACTCGGTCTGGCCGCATTTCAGCGCGAACACATCGACTTATGTCTTCTGGATGTGATGATGCCGCATATGGACGGGTTCAAACTGGCCGAAGCGATCCGCGATGTGAATCCTGACGTGCCGCTGTTTTTTCTCAGTGCGAAAACCATGAAAGACGATATCATCCAGGGTTATAAGCTGGGTGCGGATGACTATATCACCAAACCATTTGACAGTGAAGTATTGCTGCTGAAGATCAAAGCGATCCTCAAACGCAACGACGACATCAACAAAGAAGCGGAAAACAAGGAATTCACCCTTTCTTCCTATCATTTCAATCCCAAACTCCGGGAACTCTCCCATGGCGGTCATACACAAACCCTTTCTCCAAAGGAGAATGAATTGTTGAAGATGCTGGCTGAACACATGAATGACCTTCTGCCAAGAGAGGCGGCACTGAAGAAAATCTGGGGAAGCGATACCTATTTCAATGGCAGGAGCATGGATGTCTACATCGCAAAACTGCGCAAGTATCTCAAAGACGATGATACCATTGAAATCGTCAATATCCACGGAAATGGTTTCCGGCTTGTAGCCCCGGTACCGGCCTTGTAATTACACCGGAAAATTTTCACCCAGCCGGGCGAGTTCGCCTTCATCCAGGTCATCATTCGGACTGTGCATACTTACGTCCGGATCCTGGTCGATGTCTTTATCAGCCGCGGCATGTGCGTCGTTGTTCAGCTTTTGCTGCGCTGATTTATTTTTATCCAACTGTTTGGCAGCATCGGTTTGATCATCTGCAGTGGGAATTCCTTCCACATCGCCCGGATGCCGGAGATATTTTTCAGCATTGGGATCCTGGGAACTACCAGTTTGTTTTGTAGACATACGAACTGTTTTGAAGTTATCCTTAACCAAACGAATGTTCACTTTCTTTGTTCGGGGTAATTTGATGCAGCAGTCGCCGGAAGCTGTCGGTGTATCGCCGGCGGTATTGGACAACATAAAAGAAAAACATATCCCGCAGCATTTTGAAGAACAGGACGTCAAAAACAAGCCCGTACCCGCAAAACGTAAGATCCAGTAATCTTGCACATAATCTGGTGGCTATTTTAGCTGACCCGCTCATACCCCATCTTATCAAAATTCCGTGCCAGAATCGGCCTGTAAGCGCACAAATCGGTGAATCAGGCCGTGACAGCCGGTCGAGCCTGACGCTCCAATCAGCCGCTAAAAAAAAATAATTCCGCGGGAGGACGGATCGACAACATAAAAAAACCCGCCACTATAGCAGGTTTTAAAACGTAAAGGCGGAGAGGGCGGGATTCGAACTTTGATATTAGCCTTTAGCTATTGTTAGCTATATTTAGCTAATACATTCTTTTTCAACCATTTAAATGTACTGGTCAAAACACAAATAAGCCCAACTGCCAAAAAAAATGCACCCTTTATTGCACCTGTTTTGTTATATTAAGTATCTTTGTAAGTAATTAATATTCAGCAATATGGGAACAATTAGATTTTCGCAGCCTCCTGACAAAATCACTCAAAAAGGTAAAGGTCAAATTGTTTTAATCTACTCTGTGAGAGCCCAACGCAACTCGTTCAGCACCCCTATTAAACTGTATACCGTAAACTGGGACCAGGATAACCAGAAGGCTGTTTACGTAGATCGCAAAGAGGCAAAGATTGGTGCGCCCGAAGTTCCTTTTGACGAGCTTATCAGTTCAAAAGAAGCTACTGAAATTAATATCCGGCTTGATGGGTACAGGCAAGAAGTAGCCAATATTGAGAAAAAGTTTGAGCTTGATAATATCCAATATTCTTCCAAAATGGTCAACGACGAACTTCGTACCCGGAAAGAAGGCCAAACAAAGAAGGAAAAACCATCAAAATTCGTTTACGACTTTATTGATAATTACATACGGGACAATGCGGCTATCCGGGTGAAAGGCAGTTTAATCGTCTATAAATCCTTAAAAAGTCACCTTCAAAACTTTGAAAAGGATACCAAAACAAGAATAGCCTTTGAAGACATCGACAAGGCTTTCTTTGGCAAGTTTCAGAATTACCTTGTATCGAAGGGCGGGATTAGACATATTAAGGGCTTGTCAAATACAACGGTCGCAAAACAGCTTAGCACGCTCAAAACGTTTTTAGGATACGCGAAAGACTCACCTGGAATTGTGGTATCAGAAAAATACAAAGACTTCAAAATCGAACGGAAGGATGGAGAGGTCATTGCGCTAACTGACGAAGAATTTACCGCCCTTTTGAACTTAGAGCTGGAACCGGGCAGTACAGAGGATCATGTAAGAAATGCGTTCGTATTTAGCTGTTCCACCGGTTTAAGGTATTCTGATCTAAAGCAGCTTAGTTGGGAAAACATTAAAAAAGAAGAAATTGTCATCCACATAACCAAAAAGAAAGAACGGGTTCCACTCACAATTCCCTTAACGCCATTTTCTCGAAAAATTCTTTACAAATATGCCGACAACCCAAAGCCCCTAGAAGTAATTTCGAACCAGCGTATGAACGATTACCTGAAAGGACATGAAAAACGCAAAATCAAGAGTATTTGCGAGAAGGCCGGAATTACAGAACTTATTAAAACGGTTAGATTCCGCGGTGCAAAAATTGAAGAAAAAATTCTCCCAAAATATAAACTGATAGGCGTACATACCGGCAGAAAAACTTTTGTTACCCTAAGCCTAGAAAAAGGTATGACAGCCGAGGAAGTGATGCCGATAAGCGGCCACGAAAATTATGTAAGTTTCAAACGGTATGTAAAAATCACAGACCAAAGAAAAAAGAAGGCAATGGCGAGAGCGTGGGGATGATTTCCTAAAACACAATTAAAAGTCAATCCGATAATTAAATGGACAGGTATTATTTGGACGGAAATACCGTAGCAGACTTAAATGAATTTGCAGAGAATTTGCTAAGCGGTAACGATCCTGAAATTTATTCCATTGATTCTTGGCAGCCGCCCTCTGATGTTATAAAAGAAAAATTCAATTCTTGGAGAAATCGATCATTCAAACAGGAAGAAGTTGCGCGTGAATCTTTAAGCAATTCTGAAAACGAATACAAAAGGCTGGACAATATAATTATCGACCTCTATGAACAGCAAGACGCAGAATTGTCTAAAGGAAATCAAAATGATGCCTATTACTCATTTGCGGTGATGCTCGGAAAAATCGACTTTTTATTATCTTTAGATTTTACGCCAATTGACAATGGAGATTTTCAAACTTTGACTGTAGAGTCTCTTGCATTATATTGCTACTTTACGGACACCAATGTGACGCCAAATAACCTCAATACATTAAGTGAACTATTTGGGAGAAAGGTAAAAGTCACTCTTTATCAAAAGTATTTAAAGGTTCAAGACTTGTCGAACCGTATGAATACAGCCCTGAGCCAGCATCATGCAAAAAGAGAATTACTCAAGCGATATCACTCCATAC
This sequence comes from uncultured Puia sp., assembly GCA_964658175.1. Taxonomy (GTDB): domain Bacteria; phylum Bacteroidota; class Bacteroidia; order Chitinophagales; family Chitinophagaceae; genus Puia. The sequence continues at coordinate 23,748 of CAZZYD010000018.1, forward strand.
TTCCCATTCTTGAAATTCGGCATAAGGACGCGTTTTTAAATGCACTCAAGGAATTTCAAACTTTGAAAATTGCTTACGGGAAGGAATATCAAAAACTTATTTTACCCAGTAAATACTAAGTAAGCTTATACGCAAAAATTACATTTGCCTTGTATTAAAACAAAGCAAATGGAAAATCCATTTAAAGTCATTGACGCAAGACTGCGAAATATTGAAAACATGATTTTGGAAATCAGGTATCCCTATCTGGCCGCCGAGAATCGGTCCGGTAGCTCTGATTTACAGTCAGCCAGTCCGAAAAAAGATTATGTACCGAATACGACCAAAATTAAAAAAGGAGGTTCCGATGGAAACTAATCACCCCCCTGTCTCCTTTGAACAGTTATTCCCTGAAAGCACTCAGTTACTCCGGCAAATTCTTTCCCGCTTAGACACTATCGAAGAACAACGTGCTGGCAACAAAGCAGGAACTTCAAAGCCGCTCACAACAAAGCAATTGTGTGAGCACCTTAATATCACCGAACCCACAGTTATAAGATACCGGCGCAAAGGATGGATACCATTCTTCAAGATCGGCGACTCCGTGAGGTTCGACCTGGACAAGGTCCTGGCAGCATTAGAGAGCAGGAAGAAAAAATAGCGATAAAACATATTGACCTCTTACTAATTCAGGTGAATCTAATTAGAAATATTTCGAAAGATATTTTTAATTAATTCATAAACTCAAAAGTGGACTCACCAATACTGCCATCAAAAGAACTAATTAAAGAATCAAAAGAACCCGATCCCCGGCTTAGATTTCCTATCGAGGTTCTACCTCGCGCAGTTCAGTATTATATCACGGCGCAAACTATTCAGCACGAATTCTTGGCAGGTTCTATTTTGATTGCCCTTGCCACGGCTATCGGAAATTCTGCGGTTCTACAGGCCCAAAACGGTTATCTCGTAAAACCAATTTTTTACCTAGCCATAGTTGCCGCGCCCGGCTCCAGC
>CAZZYD010000019.1:0-10890 GCA_964658175.1 uncultured Puia sp.
CCATTTCTTTCGCCAGCTGAATGGTCGGCCACAGGCAACGCATGTTTTTTGTGGTAAATGCTGTTTTTTAACTGCTTTCATAATGCCCATTTTGATTCAATACCTCAGCAAAGTCCTCCCTTAAATATACGGCGGGCATTCAGATTTTAGGAAGTGCGGTATCTGAAAAACCCGTAGATTGATTTATCTCTTTCAAGACAGGTACCTACATTTGTCAAAACCGGAACGATGGCATCAGATGGTTTCAAAATGATCATTCATATGGTGTCCAGCCTGGACGGCTATATCGCAAAAAAAGATAACAGCGTCTCGTGGTTCGACACCGCCGACGTTTACGAACCCGGCATCACCGTGTCTGAACAGGACGCGAAAGACTTTGTCCGGAACATTGATTGCTATGTAATGGGTGCGCATACCTACGAACTCGCTGTGGAGCTGTCAAAGTCTTATGGGTGGGCGTACGGCGACGTGCCGACCATTGTGCTTAGCCATCGGAACCTGCCTGTACACGCCCCGAACATTCAGATTTACCAGGGAGATCTCCACACATTGGTGCATGAGCGGTTAAAACCGGTATACAGCCAGGTTTGGCTGGTGGGTGGGGCCAGTCTTGCGAGGGATTTCATTCGGTTGAAGCTTGCAGATGAATTGAGACAATCCATTTTGCCCATCTTATTGGGTGATGGTGTTCCTTTTTTTGCAGAGTCTGGAATAAGCTCCGCCCTGCATCTTAAAAATGTGACGGCTTACAAATCCGGTATGGTTGAACTGCACTACGAAATCAGAAAATAGTGAAAATGAATTATTGCAAAAACGGCTGGGTCCGCAGCGAATCCCAGGCTGCCAGCGCCGGCTTGGGAGAAAAATTGCGGTCAACCACACCCAGGAAAGCAAAGGGGTAAAGGTTGGTGCTGTCACTTCCCCAACCCGAGAGATCGAGATCCGTGAACGTCAATTGAAACAGGCCCGTGCCATGGGCCTCTGCCAACAGTAATCCCTGACGCTGGATAAAGGCTGCCTGTTGCGCGGGGCTGCTCAACACCGAATACCCATTGCCTGTGATATCTGCTGAAGTCCAGCCACCTTCGGACACGAATACCGGAACGGAATGGTCCGCTACCAGATTCGAATAATAATTCAGCGGCATCTCAGCCGGCGTAGCGAAACTGCCATAAGGATACGAAGAGATGCCCAGCTCCTGAACGAAAGGAAAATCAGTAAAATCCTGGTCCACGCCCACAAAACCGGTGCCAGTGGTTTTCCCCCAGGCCACTTCTGCCTGGACGCTGATACTTAGGGGAACCTTTGCATCGATGGCCCGTACATTTGAAGCCGCGGCATTGGCGGCGGTCTTTACGCCAAGGTAGATTGATGCGGGAGATGCGGCGCGGATCAGGTTCGTCTCCAGGGCAAGTCCGAGATGATCGGGATGAAGCAAACTGTCCATCACCACGGCAAAGCGCCGGTAGACCTGCTGCACATCGGTTTGCGCGATCGACTTTCCCCTGGCCACCAGCGCATTGGCATCCGACATCCGGTTCAATCCATTTGCCGGATCGATATAGACCCAGACTTTCATATCCAGCGACCGGCAATAGGTTACCAGCTGCAGGTAATTATCCTGCACATAGGTGATGGCGGATTCACCATTCAATAAAGAATCCCAGGGGACTTCGGTAGATACGATCGTCGCATCTGCATGCAGGGTCCAGATGGCCAAAGATTGCAGATAGAGGTTGATGTCCGGCCGCGGCGCACTAGCCATAAAGCCCATCCGGTAACTGCGCGTTTTGACGGGCGATGCGGTATGTTTGCTACAGGCAAAGGAAATACATAATACCATGATCACTGGTATTCCGCAGAAAAAACGGGTAAATGGTAAGCCTGACCGAGCAAGGCTGACATACTGCTTTGCCATCACCTAAATTAAAACAACTAAATTTATTATCAGCTTATTTCCGCCCCTGCCAGGCGCAAAAAGAGGCACCAATAAAAAAAAGACTCATGGGAAAAGCGCAGATGAAAGACCTCAAAAAATTGCTGAAACCGTTTGACAAACTCGTCGTTGAGCAGGTGATCTGGCTGCGTGACTTTGCCTGGGACAGGTGCCCCGAAGCGAATGAACTGATTTACGATAATTACAATGCACTCTCCCTGGGTTGGTCATTAACGGACAAGGTGGGACATAACGTTTGTTCCGTGGTGGTTTACAGGGCAAATCAAAGCGTACAGTTCGGTTTCTATTGGGGAAATGAACTTTCCGATCCGGAAAAAATATTGATAGGCGGTGGTAAGCAGTATCGTTATATTCTGGTAACGGACAAAAATAAATTTCCGAAAGCATATATCAGCAAACTGATCAACGAGTCGTACGCCCATGCGCTTTCCAAAGTAAAAGACCAAAAGCAAATTCAACACGGCCAGACTATTTTGAAATCTATTTCGGAGAAAAAGCGGGAGTCGGCCGGGGTAAAAAAAAATAATCGTTGCTGATGCGTTATCAGGTATATGTTATAGAACTTTCAAAACGCGTTTTTACAGACGACTGGAAATTTCGCAATGCCAACCCGCAATTCAATGGGGTGCTGGAATGCCTTTATGTGGGAATGACGAGCAAAACGCCGGCGGAGCGGCTCAAGCAGCATAAAACAGGGTACGTAAACAAAAAGGGACACAAACTATCGGCAAATATTGTGGAGAAGTACGGGATATATCTGCGCCCGAGCCTCTATGATCAGCTAAACCTGAAACCCATGACCAGGCAACAGGCATTGATCATGGAAAAAAAACTTACCCTGGATTTGAGAAGACTTGGTTATGCCGTCTGGTCCAATTGACCTGCTACCGGATATCCTTACCGGTTTTTATTTTGTAAATTTCCTGTAACTCAGATAAAGTGCCGATCGGTGTTCCGGAAGACGGGGCATCTTCATTTTTCTGGATCAGCGTATGTGTCTTCAGGTCATAGAACAGGATAAAATCGTCTTTATAGTAAATGATTTCCCCTTCAGAATTTCTTCGGTAACTGAATCCCAGGCTGCTTAAAATGTACGGATTCAGGGGTTCGCTTTCTGTCATAGTGGTATTTTGCCAAAGTTAGGTTGATTTCAACACTGGGTGGCAGGATGGCCCTTAATATGGATGTAATTTTTTTTTACAGAGATATGGCCCGAGCCGGGCAGCCCTCTTTTCACTATTATTTCCCGGAAAAATGCTTCTTAACAAAGGCATGCATCTGAGGTTCACTCATTTTGTCAGAGGCTACCACTTCAATCTTCTTTTGATCAAAGTGATGGTCTTTTTTAAGCGCATTGAACAGTTCATTTTTGGCGGTCGTAGGTCCGAACAGCAATACCTGCTGATAGGGAAGGATCAGATCAGCCAGCGCCTTGTGAAAAGCGATGGCATCGTGGTTTTCCTCATTATGCATATCCCGTTCGCTGCTGGCAAGGCTCGACTCCTTGGCCGCATGGGTGAAGTTCGAGTGTACGACGACCGTTTCTTCGGTCCCGGCAATATATTCCAGTACGGTTGCGGCGCTGTGATCCAGCCAGATGGCGATGTGATTTTGGGACATTCGTTATGTTGTTTGTGTTCAGAAATAGGTAAAACGTCGCTTTGGGTCAATTGTTCGGCATCATTTCATTTGGGTAAACGAATACCCCTGCGACCACTTCAAAAAACTGTTCACATCGTCCGCGTGAAGCTGCAGCCAGGCGTTGACGGCAGGAATATTTTCGGGTGCATAGGCGATATAGGCGAATGTATCCGTAAAGCCTTTGTCCTTCATTTCGATGAGATACGGCGCGTAATAGGTCCAGAAAAACCCGCTATTGCCGGATTTCGTTTCCTTCAGGCCGTCACATATCGTATTTATTTTATTCAGCAACTTGACGACTTCCTGCCTGCCGATCGTTGAGCTGTCAAAGTCCAGCGCCGAAGCCAGTGTGAGGATTAACTCGACGTCCGAGAAATTGTCCGGCTGGTTTTTTTTGCCGCCGGTACTGAGCATCGCTGGATTTATGCTGACCGTAATATGTTTGTCATCGGTTTTCGTGGCAGCCGACGAGATCATTTTGTTGATCTCTTCCAGCGCCGCCTTCGATCGCACACTGCCCGGTTCTACCGCGATCAGTCTGAAATAAGCCATCAGTGACGGCATCATTTTATTTTGCTGCAGACAGGTATGACCGATGGCGTTTTGGGTACCAGGATGATTCGGATTCAGCATCGCTGACTTTTCAAAGCAATCCATGGCTGCATCCACTTTATTTATGCCCAATAGCGTGATCCCTTTATTAAAATAGAGGTGATAAAAATCGGGGAATAATTTGATTCCCTGATTGTACACTTCAATCGATTTGTCGGGCTGTTTCAGGTCGTCATAGGCGGTTCCAAATGTTACATAAACGGTTTTTAGTTTGTTGTCACCGGAATGCGTTTCGATCGCCTGCTTGCAATATTGTATAGACTCATCGTACTTCTTGGATGACAGAAGGCTGTACGCCATTTCGGCCAGCGCATCTAAATTATTGTGATCGAGGTCTAGCGCCTGTTTATACAGGGAGATGGCCTTGTTTGACCTGCCACTGTCTTCCTGAGCCACACCCTCGGTAACAAGTTTTTCAGCTGAATCTGGCTGCTGTGCACGAATGCCCGTTGCAAAAAACAGTAAACTTAAAAGCAGTAGATATTTTTGCATAATGACCGATATAATTGCACTAGGCTTACTAAAGATAATGAAGGGGTTGGACTGGCATGATATTTCCTCCAGCCATACTTATATATGCCGGCATTCACTCAAAAAAAGATTTCCTTCAAAACAATCTGGGCCATCGTAAAAAGTGCGTCCAACGGATTTATCGACGATAAACTGATGAAACTCAGCGGTGCCCTGTCATTTTATATGATCTTCTCCATGGGGCCGTTGTTGCTGATCATCATTACCATGTGCAGCATTTTCTATGGCAGGGACGCAGTCCAGGGAAAAGTATATGCCCAGCTGGAAAGATTTGTCGGTCACGACACGGCCATCCAGCTCCAATCCATCATTCAGCATGCCGCCATCAGCGGCAAAAGCATTTTTGCCACCGTCATCGGTATACTTTTCCTCGTAATCGGCGCCTCCAGCGTATTTGCCGAAATGCAGGACTCCATTAATATGATCTGGGGACTGAAACCAAAACCCAAATCCGGCTGGTGGGGCTTTCTGAAAAGCCGGCTGCTTTCCTTTTCCATCGTGGTGAGCCTTGGATTTCTGTTATTGATTTCCCTGGTCGTATCCGCCCTGGTGGAAGCACTCGGCACCCAGTTGCAGGCGGCCATTCCCGGCGTTTCCGTGGTCTTTGTCTATATCATAAACCTCGGCATCACGGTGTTGATCACCAGTTTTATTTTCGCCGCGATTTTTAAGGTGCTGCCGGACGCAGAGATTAAATGGAAGGACGTGAGCATCGGCGCCGTCACGACAACCGTCCTCTTCCTGCTGGGAAAATTTGCCATCTCCTTTTACATTTCCAAAAGCAATATCGGTTCAACATACGGAGCGGCTGGTTCGCTCATTGTTGTGTTGCTCTGGGTATATTATTCTGCCATGATTTTATATTTTGGCGCCGAGTTCACCAAATTTTACGCGGTAGCGCTGGGCAGCGAAATAAAGCCCGCGGCGTATGCTGTCACGGTGCATCAGGTGGAAGTGGAAGAAGGAGATCTTTCGATTCAGGAGAAAGAAAAAAAGAAAGCAGAAAAATAGCCTTACCTATTTTCTTACCCAGACGGAAACCGATCCCGGCGCAGCATGGAATTCGCCATTGCCTTCTCCATCGATGAGAACTTCTCCCGGAAATTTTCCCAGATAGTCCGTGAATGATTTTCCCGCGTGCATTTTTCCTACGAACATGGTTTTGAATCCTTCATCTCCGTTGGATAAGAGCACGGCGCAGCCAGAGCCTGCGATCTCATCAACGCCTTCGCGTGTCCAGCCGATACAATTGGGATGATCCAGGAAATCGTGCTGGATGCCATGAGCGAATTTTATTCTTGCCTCGAGCAGCTGCTCGATATGATCGCATTTGTCGAGAAAAATTTCTGCGTCATTTCCGTCGTGGCCCTTGTCTTTATAATGCGCGCCATACAGATCCGGATAAAACAAGCAGGGATATCCCGCTTCCCGCAACAGGATCAGCGCGTAGGCCAGCGGCTTGAACCATTTCTCCACCGGCGCCTCGAGCGACTGCAGGGGCTGTGTATCGTGGTTGTCCACGACGGTAACCGCCAATGCCGGATTTGCCTGAACCAGCGTATTATTAAAAATTGCCGCAAGATCATAATCCTTTCCCTGGGTCGACGCTTCGTGGAAATTCTTGTGCAGGGAGGCATCGAACAATGACATCCGTCCTTCGGTAGCGTTGATATAGGTTTCGAGCAAAGGCAATTCTCCAGGCGCCCAGTATTCGCCGACGGCGAACAGATCAGGTTTTACTGACCGCATGGAGTCAAGCCATTCATTGTAAAATCGGGGTGACATATGTTTCACCGCATCCAGCCGTACGCCGTCAAACGGGATCTGTTCCAGGTACCATTTACCCCAATAATTCAATTCGGAGCGCACGAAGGCATTACGGAATTCGATGTCGGCGTACATGAGGTAGTCGTAATTTCCCTTTTCATTGGCCACCACTTCCTCCCAATCATCTCCATATTCATTTAAAATACTGTAGATCGCCGTTTCCTTGCTGGCGTCATCATAATCCACCCCACTGAAACAATGCTGGTCCCAAATAAATTCCGAATATTTTTTATTTCTGCCAGGGAAAGTGAATTTTGTATAGGCGGTAATCTCGAAAGGATCACTGATAAATTTTGTGCGGTCTTCCGGATCTACTTTCCGTACCATCACCTTTTCCGTCTCATCGGCGCCGGCTTTATGATTCAGTACGATGTCCACGTATACCTGGATCTTGTGCGAGTGCAGGCAATCAACGGCCTGGCGATATTCTTCCCGCGTCCCGAATTTGGTCCTGACGGAATTCTTCTGATCGAATTCTCCCAGGTCGAAAATATCATAGATATCATATCCGCTGGCAAATTCACCCCCTTCCCCTTTGCAGGCTGGTGGTAACCATACGGCGGTCACTCCCAGCGCGGCGAGTGGGGCCGCTTCTTCGGTTATTTTTTTCCATAAGTTATCGTCCTTGGTTATATACCAGTGAAAGTACTGCATCATCACACCTGAAGCCATCGGAAGGGAGTTTTTGAGGTTAACACTGGCACTTTAACATTTTCACGCCTCCGAAAGTTTGAGTTTTCCGGGATATTTTTTTGCCGTAGCTGCCTGGCACTTGTTTTGAACCTACAGTTCGCCTGCGGGTTTGCAGCGGGCAGTTTAGTCATTTCTGTAGCGTATAATATTTAAATGTATGATAAGTATTTTAACTGAATTGCCGTCGCATGTCGCCGGATTCGTGGCAGATGGCCAGGTGACAAAAGAGGATTACGAAAATGTGCTCATTCCGCGAATTGATGCCGTGCTGGCTCAACATGGCCATATCCATTTTCTGCTTGAACTGCGCACGGATGTATCAAACTTTACCGCCGGCGCCTGGTGGAGCGATGCCGCCATGGGATTAAAGCATTTTTCCAGCTGGAAGAAAATGGCCATTGTGAGCGATCAGCAATCTGTAGAGAAGTTTTCGGACATGTTCAGTGCACTCCTGCCCGGGAAGACGAAGGGTTTTAGTCTCGACGAACTGGAAGCCGCAAAGATCTGGGTGGCTTCAGAAGAAAAATAAAATATATCATTATGGACAATACATCAGACACTACAAAACCCGTTCGGGAAGATAAACCCAACCGGGCAGAAAATCATCCTGCTTCCACTACGCAGGGCGGATCAAATTTTGGACAGGGCTCTTCCCAGCTGGGCCAGGGTGCTCAAAAACAGGGCAGCGAGTCGTCAGACGGCGCCAATTATGACAACGAAGCAGGTTGGGACAACGAGAAATTGCGGGACGAAAAAAATTAAATAATCAACGTATGGAAACCTCAAAAACTCCGGGCGAATCCATTGACGAAGAATTGATGTTGCTCGACCAGGTACCTGTGCAACTGGAAGGAAAGATTCTTAAACCAAGTCAGTGTTATCACATCGGGAAAGATCCTTTTCACCTGCTGTTTAATACCAATTGTCCGGATACATTAAGGGAAAAGGTGCAGTCCATTGTAAAGAAATACATGCCGGCGCATGAAGATCGTCCATAACAGCCAATCAAAAGATCGAGGGGAAGATTTGCCACTGCAGGCTTCGCTTGCCCGAGCATTAACCCTAGAACCTGAAGATCCTACCGCTGCCATCAGGGAATACCGCCAGCTCATCCGGCGGTTTCCGTTGAAAGAAAAAGCATATGACCGCCTGATGATCCTGTTTCGAAAGGAGAAGTCTTATAAAGAAGAGGTCGCATTGATCGATCAGGCCATCAAAACGTTTAACGATCATTTCGGCAAACCGTCGGTACATGCCGGCAAACGCAAAGTAGCCAGCATTAGCAGATCCCTGCAAAAATCATTGGGGCTGAAAGCAGACAAGAAGGATATTCTCTCATCCTTTCAACCCATTGCACGTTGGCAGAAGAGACGGGCATTAGCTGCAAAACGCGCCGGATAGATAAATCCGTCCGGTAATCATTTCCCAGTCTATATCGTAAAATCTGATACGATCGCCTTCGATGCATCGTCACAAAAATCCAGGCCTGAATAATCTGGATTAAAACCACCGATATAGGGAACAGCCATAATATACAGCCTTGGATTTGACTCGCCATTTTTGGCAACAGATCGGAACTGGTCGGTGATGGCAAGTCCGGGCACATCCAGGAAATACTGTTTATCCTGTTGCGTAATCACCTCTTTCTCCCGCGCGATCGCGTGGGCAGCATCCTGAAATTTCAACCTTGCCTGGCTGACTACACCTTGTAACACCAAGGACTTTAGCGGAAAATCATTGATGGACAAATGTGGCTGACCGGTGCAATCAATGTGCGCGTCGAAGGTTTCAGTCTTTTCATTCCCTTCCCGATCTTCAAAGGGCACCTGGATACCCCCGATGTTTTCGACAGATTCGGCGGCTGCCTTTGCGGAGCGGACAAGACGAAGCCTGCCAGCGTCGTGCAGGGCAATGAGTTCTTCACAGGAACTTTGAGGTGCAAAGGCGATGACGATGGAGATCAGCGGCATCAGGATCTGCTGAAACCGGCGGGTATCTTCGGCGGACAAATATTTGGCCGGGTAATTCATGGCCACACTTAAAATCGCGAGTTTTTCTTTCCAATATTCTGACTTGCCCTGCCGGATCGATTCGAGCGAAGCGCGAAATTCCGCTTTGAACAATTCAAAAGGATCGGCGCTGGTAAAGCTTTCCATACCCGCCGCGACGAACTGCTCCATAGACCAGTCCCTGATCTGCTGGTAAAATACCGGATCGGACTTTATAAAACGTGCTTTGAAATTATTTTCGAAGATGAAATCGAGCGAGATAAATCCACCATTGCGGGCGCGGTGCAGGTCAAAATCCGTGCGGGTCAGCAAGGACTTCCTCGATAGATGCGGATCTTCCAGGTGAAATCGCAATCCCGGCAAAATCGCGTGTCTTGAATACATCAACAGCCCGAATTTCGGGCTTGCCGGGTTTGTTTCGAAACGGAGGATGCCCTCATCATTGCGCAGAAAGCGGCCGTTGGCGCGGGCGATGGTGCGGATGGCGTCGATGGCCGTGAGTGAACAGCCTTTGAGCGCCACCGACTGGTTGATCAGGCCCTTGAGTTTGTCCGGAGGATAGGGTGAATCAAAAAATCCGGGCGCTTTTCCTTCCCGCTGTTTTGGCCAGCGATGACCAATGCAGACAATGGCTTTGTCGTAGCGTTTTTTTTCTCCCTGTCTGCCGTAGGTGAGGACCACTTCGTTTCGCTGAGGATCGTCTTCGATATCTGTGACGAGGGTGTGCAAACAAAGGGATACCTGCATACCAGAGGATTCAGCCTGCGACAAATATTGCGCAAACTGCGCTTCCAGAAATTCGCCGAACAAAAGCCGGGGCACCACCTTGTACGCCGAAAAATCGTCGCGGTCGATCTGAAATCTTTTCAACGTTTCTTCCGGCAAGGCCTTCATCCATTCCGCCAGGGAATCCATCATTTCGGGGATTTCATTGCCCGATACATTGGTGACATGCTCCTCGTTGGCGCCTGCGGAACTATAGGGCATACCCGCCGCCCACCGGGCGCTTCGTTCAAAAAGGTCGATGCTGACAGATGTTTTTTTCTCTTCGATGAGGCGTTTCATCAGGAACAAGGCGCTGGGGCCACCGCCGACAATCGCGATTCTAAGTGACATAGGTTATAGCTGAAGTGCGTCACCATCATGTCAAAACAAATGCCCTGACCACCCTCCGCTTTTAAGAAATGTTGGCATTCTTTTTTTACTATACCCTCAAAGTAAATATGCCATTGCCCAAAGAAATCATCGAAGCCTCTGCTGCCCGCAATCCCTGGGGTTCGCTGGAAATGATCAGAGACATCAGTGCCAGCCTGAACGATGCCGGCGAACGGGAATCCGATTCTTCTGAACGTTTTGACCGTCATCTGAAAGTCTCCGGTCTGGATTCGTCAAACGCTGGGGAGGATGGGGAAACGGACGATTCTTATACAATAGACGATAACAGGTCAAACGATATTTGATACTTTCGCGGCATGCAAAAGACACCAACGCAAATTTCCTGGCAATTTATGCAGAAGGCCTATACCGGCGCGGTTACCGCGTCTGAGGAGCAACCCTCGACTTACCGGGTCGTTTACGAGAAATCTACTGCACTTGACCGGTCAAAGGATATCCGGATTG
>CAZZYD010000019.1:10900-23478 GCA_964658175.1 uncultured Puia sp.
ACCTGGGAGCAAAAGCTCGAGGGCGTCCATGACGAAGCTGAAAACGTACGCTTTGTGCAGGCGCTGGGCGCCGCGCTGGAAGCCGCCGGTTTATTGAATTAATGGAAAACGAGGGCCAGGATATGATCAGTTCAACGCAAAAGCGCTTCATGCAAATGGCCATCGATCTCGGCGAACAATCCGTGGATGGTCAGAAAGGTGGCCCCTTTGGCGCCGTCGTCGTAAAAGAAGATAAGGTGATCGGCGCATCCGGGAACGGCGTTTTTAAAGAGACCGATCCCTGCGCCCATGCAGAAATCCTGGCCATCCGCGATGCCTGCGCCAACATTAAATCAGCCGATCTGAGCGGTTGTTATATATATTCTTCGGGCGAACCCTGCCCGATGTGCCTGGCCGCGATCTACTGGGCCAAAATAAAAGGCATTTATTACAGTAATACGGAAAAAGACGCGCTGGAGTACGGCTTCATCGATAAGGTGATTTTGGAAGAACTCAAAAAGCCCAAGGCGAAACGTCAGGTGAAATCCGTGCGGATCATCAATCAGAGCGCCATCGCTGTGTTTGAAAAAGCGCTCAAAAGCCGGTGATCTCCTGGCATGATATTTCAAATTGGAGGGTATCAAACTGAAATCTTCCAACATGAAATTATTTTCGCTTTTATCACGCCGCTTTTTAATAGCGTCGCTCATTGCATGCTCATTCGCTGCCTGTAACAGCGGCAGTTCCAGCACCAGTTCCAAAGATTCAAGCACCGTGATCGTTGACTCCGCCACCGTAAAAGACAGTATGCGGACAGCGATACCGGGGCTCACACCACAAGGACCGAAACCCGCCTGGGCACCCGATATCAGCAACAACATGCTGGTAGTCCTGGAAAAATTAAAAAGCTATAATGCGCCCCCGATCGAATCCCTCTCCGCCATGGAAGCGAGAAAGCAGCCAACTCCCACGACGGCCGTGATGGATGTGATGAAGGATCATAATATTCCGATGCCGGCCCCAATGGTGGATACCATGGGAAAGGACATTCCCGTTGCCGGCGGAATGATCCATCTCCGTATTTACACACCAAAGGATAAAAGTGGTGCATCTAATTTTCCCCTGCTGGTTTACTACCATGGTGGCGGATTCGTCATCGCTGATGTAAACGTATACGACGCTTCGGCCGCGGCGATGTCGGCAAAAGCCCGCGCCGTGGTGGTGTCCGTGAACTATCGTCAGGCGCCGGAACATAAATTTCCTGCGGCACAGAATGACGCCTTTGCTGCGTATCAATGGGTGCTGAAAAACGGTGTTTCGATCAACGGAGATACTGCGCGTATTGCGGTGATGGGTGAAAGTGCCGGTGGCAACCTGGCCTGCAATGTCAGCATCATGGCACGCGACAAAAAAATAAAGATGCCTTTATATCAGGTGTTGATTTACCCGGTGGCCAATAATGATATGAATGATTCGTCCTACAATACATACGATTCTGCCAGGCCCCTCAATAAACCGATGATGGCGTGGTTCGGGAAGAATTTCCTGCATTCGATGACGGAATCTGCCGATCCGCGGTTTTCGCTGGTCAAAGCGAATCTGAAGGGATTGCCTCCGACCACCATCATCGGGGCCGAACTCGATCCCCTGCAGACGGAAGGCAAACTCCTTGCAGACAAACTTCAACAGGCCGGAGTATCAGTGAATTATAAACTTTATCCGGGCGTGACCCACGAGTTTTTCGGTATGGCTACGGTGCTGAACGAAGCGGCGGATGCGCAGAAAATCGCCAGCGGCGACCTGAAGAATCACTGGAACCAGTAGCATCACCGGCTGGCACGGTTTTTCGATATTAACGGTGACAAGTAACTGATTTTATCACGATCTTAAATTACAACCGTCATGGGAAATCTTTTGTATACCATTGCAGTTATTTTGGTAATCATCTGGGCAATCGCTTTTTTTGGAGGCTATGCTACCGGAGGACTGATCCACATTCTGCTGGTTATTGCAATCATCGTCGTTTTATTGCGGGTCATCAGGGGAAACGCATAAGGAATAAAAAAGGGCAATCATTGATTGCCCTTTTTTTTACGCAAAAAACTATCCGTTATAAGTTATTTGACTTCAATGATTGCATATCAATCACATACCGGAATCTTACTTCTTCGTGTAAGATCTTTTCAAACGCCTCATTGATCTCCTGCATATTGATCATTTCCACCAGCGGCAGAATCTGGTGCTCCGCACAAAAATCGAGTACTTCCTGCGTTTCGGCAATACCGCCAATCAACGAACCACCGACTGATCTGCCCAGCTTGGCCACTTCCATGTTATTGGTTGCCGTTTTGTAAGGAGCCAGTAATCCCACCGTTACCAACTCACCCCGTGGGTTCAGCAATTTGATATAGGGGTTGATGTCGAACGGATCCGGAATCGTGACCAAAATAAAATCCAGGCTGACCGAATGGGATTTCATTTCGTCCTCGTCTTCTGAAATCAGTACATGGTCCGCACCGATTGACAGGGCGGCATCTCTTTTTTCTTGTTTCGTCGTGATGGCGGTGACTTCGGCGCCCATCGCTTTGGCGATCATCACAGCCATATGTCCCAGACCACCGATGCCAACTACGCCAACCTTATCCCCTTCTTCCACGCCCCAGTGACTCAGCGGAGAATAGGTCGTTACGCCCGCGCATAGAATCGGCGCCACTGCTTTTATGGGCAGGTTGCCCGGAATGCGCAACACAAAGGATTCCTTGGCGACGACATGGGTAGAAAAACCGCCAAAAGAATTAAATTTCGATTCACCCGGAACAAAATAACCATTGTAAGTCATGGTTGGTCCGTGCGGTCCCTGGCAGAATTGTTCTTCGCCCGCCTGGCATGGTTCGCACTGGTGGCAGGAGTCGATCATACAACCCACACCGACAATATCTCCTGTTTTGAATTTGGACACCTGGTCGCCGGTTTCCACCACGCGACCCACGATTTCATGACCGGGTACGCAGGGATAAATCGTGTTTTTCCAATCGTTGCTCACCTGATGAATGTCGGAGTGACAAACACCGCAGTAAAGCACTTCGATCGATACCTCATCCGGCCCCGGCGGATTTCGCTGAATGTCCATCGACTTGAGTGTTTCTCCTCCGATCAGCGCGCCGGAAGCTCCATATCCTTTCACGGTAATCTTGTGCGCGGTCTGGTCATAAATGCCAGCCGACGTATTTGATACTACAGTTTCCATAATAGATTCGTTTGGGAAACCTATTGAAAAATGATACCAGGCTTGCGATGTTTAGCGGGATGGAGATTCAGTGGAGTCGTCAACGCCGGAAGATGAGGATGGCAGCAGCTGACGGATGACCGGGACCAGTTGTACGTCATGAAATTGGCTATGCTGTATGGCAATCCGTAAGAGACGGATAAAATGCCGATCGGGATCCGCCGCCGTCACATGCAGGCTTCCATTGAAAGCGAGGAAAATAATTTCCATCAGTTGTTCCGCTTTTTCGTGATCAGATGCGCAGCCGCGCAGGAGGAGGGCATACATCGAGGGGCCATGCCTGTCGAACAAATCAGCTGCTGCCGGATGCAATGGCAGTCGGGGCGATGGCTGGTTGATATGTGCTTGAACGCGACGCAAAAAAAATTGTTTCGATACATACGAGAATAGGGTCAGGGCCGGATCGTCCACATTACTAAAAGGAATGTTAAGAAGCCATGGCGGTGATGTCTGCGTATTATCTTTGCGGCCAACCTTCCTAGGTTAAACCAAGCTCCCAGCTAAATGTCCGCTACGCGGGTACAGCATGGGAGTTTTTTTGTGCTATCCATCTTTATACAAAAAGCGTTTCAGGTATTGACCCGTGCGGCTGTGTTTCGCTTTGGCGAGGTCGGCCGGTCTGCCCGAAAAAAGTATTTTTCCGCCTTCGTCACCAGCGCCCGGACCGAGATCGATCACCCAGTCGCTCCCCGCTACGACCCGGAGATCGTGTTCCACAACGATCACGGTATTGCCCGCATCTACCAGCCGGTTTAACTGAATCACGAGCCGCTCCACGTCGGCGGGATGCAAACCAGTGGTCGGTTCGTCCAGGATATATAAAGTGCGGCCCCGTTCAATTCTTTGCAATTCTGTCGCCAGTTTAATGCGCTGGGCTTCTCCACCGGACAGTTCCGTTGCGGGCTGCCCAAGTCTCACATAGGACAATCCTACTTCCTGGAGCACGGACAGTGCGCGTTGCACCGCGGGCACATCTTTGAAAAAATCATATGCTTCCGCCACGGTCATATTCAACACTTCCGCGACATTTTTTTCGTGGTATGTAATTTCCAGGGTTTTTGGATTAAAGCGCGCCCCGAGACAGGTAGGGCAGGGGGAATATACGCTCGGTAAAAACAATAGTTCGACCATTACAAATCCTTCACCGGAGCAGGTTGGGCACCGGCCTTTCTCGACATTAAAAGAAAACTGCCCGGCATCATAGTGACGCGCGCGGGCGAGTTTGGTGGAAGCAAATAATTTTCTAACCGCATCAAAGAGACCTGTATAGGTGGCGATATTTGAACGCGGCGTTCGTCCGATGGGTTGCTGGTCCACCTGCACCAGCCGGTTGATTTTTTCAAGTCCTCCTGCAATGCGGCCGCTCGCAGCAATCGCGGCGGTTTCTTCCAGTCCGGCTCTTTCTTCCTTCGAACGTTTCATCCCGAGCTCGGCTGTCACCAGATCGATCAGCGCACCGCTGACAAGACTTGATTTGCCGGATCCTGACACGCCGGTAACCGCCGACAGGAGGCCCAGCGGGAAGGACAGTGAGAGGTGATCGAGGTTGTGCAGACTGATATCCTTCAACGCGAGCCATCCCGCCGCTTCCCGTGGAATGGGGAGTTGAAAAGGTTTGCTGTCAAACAGAAATCCGGCGGTGGCGGAAGCTGCGATTTTTTTCAGACCCTCCGGTGGGCCGCTGTATAGTACATCACCGCCCTGGTTGCCGGCTCCGGGTCCTACATCCACGATCCAGGCGGCGCGTTTGATCACTTCGAGTTCATGCTCGACAACGAAAATTGAATTCCCTGCATTTTTGAGTTGTTCAAGGGCATCCAGCAACGCCTCCGTATCTGCGGGATGCAGGCCGGCGGAGGGTTCATCCAGCACATAGACCACCCCGAATAAATTCGAATATACCTGGGTCCCGAGCCGTAAGCGCTGCAATTCGCCGGGAGAAAGGGTAGGGGTGTTGCGATCCAGCGTGAGGTAACCCAGCCCGAGGTTCAACAAAACCTGGATGCGCGACAGCAGATCCTGTACGATGCGGAGCACGACTTCATTTTTTTGGGACGAAGCAATGAACGGCTCCATGATGATTGCGAGTTGCTTCAGTGGCTGCCGGGATAGAGTCGTGATATCGACACCCGCGAAATGAACGGATAAGGATTCCTGTCGCAGGCGCTTACCCCTGCAAACCGGACAGGCGGCGGGAATCATAAAAGCGCTGACCCGTTTCTTCATCAGTGCACTCTGTGTCTTTGAAAAAGTGTCAAGGATATATTTGCGCGCGCCGGTATAGGTCCCCTGGTAACTCGGTTCCATTTTTCTTTTCAATGCCTGTTTTGTTTCCGCGGGACTGAAGCCGGCATATACCGGCACGGTGGGCTGGTCATCGGTAAACAGGATCCAATCCCTGTCTTTCCGGGAAAGTTTTTTCCAGGGCGTGTCGACGTCATACCCGAGGGTTACGAGGATGTCGCGCAGGTTTTGTCCCTGCCAGGCACTCGGCCAGGACGCAATGGCGCGTTCCCGGATCGTTAGCGAATCATCCGGCACCATCGTCTTCTCAGTCACTTCATATACATTGCCGAGACCATGGCAGTGCGGACAGGCGCCTTCCACCGTATTGGGTGAAAACGATTCGGCGTATAAAATGGACTGACCTTTTGGGTATTGTCCTGCGCGGGAATACAGCATTCGAAGCAGATTGGATAGGGTGGTGACGCTGCCGACGGACGAACGTGTGGTCGGCGCTCCCCGTTGTTGTTGCAGGGCAATGGCAGGAGGGAGTCCGTCGATGGAATCGACAGCCGGAATCGCCAGCTGATGAAACAGGCGACGGGCGTAAGGAGATACGGATTCCAGGTAGCGTCTTTGTGCTTCGGCATAGATGGTACCGAAGGCGAGCGAAGATTTGCCCGATCCGGATACGCCCGTAAACACAACCAGCTGGTTTCTGGGTATGTCAACCGAAATATTTTTGAGGTTATGCTCCCGGGCGCCTCTTACTGAAACAAAACCTTGGGACGTTTCTTTCATAGGATAAATGTAAAGCAATCGGCCGGCCACCCAGGCATCTTCACGCATATGGGTCGGTCTAGCGACTTTGCAGTGGCAATTGGCATGGTCTTTAGAATAAAGACCATACAGCTATAAATATCTTTCATGAAACATATCGCTCTGTTTATCCTCATTTTTGCCGCGGTATCATCCCTGTTATTGATGACAGCCTGATGGTTTACTACCGATCCTGCGGTACGGGCAGTATTATTGCAGTAAAGGAATATACCTTTTCCTGATGGACCCAATACATTCCGTACTGATCATAGATGATGAAGTCGATTTCTGCATGGTAATGACGCAATATTTTAAAAAACGTCATATCGATGTGGCTTGCGCCTACTCGTTGAAAGAGGCAAGCAGCCTCTTGTCAAGCCTGCACCCCACCCTTATTTTTCTTGATAACAACCTGCCGGATGGACTGGGTATTAATCTGATCCCGGAAATTAAGAAGACGGAAAATCCTGCGATCGTCGTAGTTGTAACAGGCTATGATGCAGAACAGATCGGTCCCCATGCCCTCCAATTAGGCGCTGATATGTTTATGGCAAAACCGCTCAACGTCCGGAATATTAATGAAGTCCTAAGGACTTTTCTACCTCAGTAAGCAAAAAAAAGCAGCGTCGGTTGACGCTGCCCGCTTTGCTATGCATGTTGCATATTAATCCTTTTCTTCCTCGGATGCTTCGTAATTGATTCCACCTTCAGCTACCTCGGTCAATTTACTGTCTGCCGCCTTTTCTTCGGCAAGTGTTGCAGAAAGCAATTCGGCCACTTCGGTTTCTCCCAGCACGGTAGCGAGCTGTGCAAGACCACCATACGTGGAGATTTCATAATGTTCCACTTTCTGAGCGGCCAGAACCAGACCTACGTCACGGGTGGCTGTACCTTCGTCTGTTTCGTCGATGATGCTGGCACCTTCTTTAATGATGCCGTCCATGGCGTCGCATTTTTTCGCAACGGCTTTTTCTCCCAATGCCTTAAAAGCATTTTCAAGGCGTGTTACATGTCCTTTGGTCTCTTCCAGGTGATTGGCGAAAGCTTCCTTCAGCGAATCAGAGGTAGCAGCGGCCTGCATTTTAGGCAGCGTCATCACGATGTGTTTTTCCGCCCAGTAAATGTCTTTCAGCTCTTCCACGAAAAATTCGCGGAGTTCAGAATTTTCTGCGCCCTTGCCGGCAGAGGATGATTTCTGTCCTTTCGCATTCGGTTTGTGCGGTGCACTGTCGCCTTTTGCCGGTGTCGTCGCTTTGGACGCAACGGTCTTATTCTGTGTTTTTGTATTGGTTGCCATAACTGAATTGTTTTACTGGATATTAAAAAATCCGTGCCAGCTGCAGATCACTCGGTGGGGCGGTTTCTCAAATCATTCATGATATCCTCCTCGCGACCCTTTTTAATTTCCGCGAGGTTTGCTGCTTCATCAATCGAATGGGACTGCTGGAGACTCTCATCGCTCTGCGTCTTCTCACTGAGTGTTTTATAATAATGCTGGATCGTTTTCAGATCCGCTTCCGAAAGGTTTTCCACGTTCACCAACCGGTTGCTCGCGAACTCATGGGCGGCCACCAGCTCATTCAGCTTTAACTGAATGGCCAGCGAATCCTTGTTTTGCGCCTTCTGAATGAGGAACACCATGAGGAAAGTGATGATCGTAGTCCCCGTATTGATGACCAACTGCCAGTTTTCTGAGTAATGGAAGATCGGACCGCAGGCGGCCCAAATCAGCACGGTCAAAAAAGCGAAAATGAAGGCGCCGGTGCTTCCTGTAAGTTTCGTCACGGCCGTAGCGAACTTTTCCGACCCATTGGAGTGGCTTGCGTTTTCAGGTTGCATACAGTCTATTTTTTGGTTGCTTTCTTTTTTGGCGCTGCTTTTTTCTTCGTTGCCGCTTTCTTTTTTGCGGGATTCTCCGGCACTTTACTGCCCGCTTTACGCGCCTCCGACAATCCGATGGCGATCGCCTGTTTCCGGCTGGTTACTTTCTTTCCGCTTCTGCCACTTTTAAGCGTCCCGGCTTCTTTTTCTTTCATCACGCGTTCGACCTTTTCGCCTGCGCCTTTGGAATACTTTGCCATGATTTAGATTTTTTAGTGTGAATGAATAAGGATTGCTTTTAACTTCTTATCTTTTTTTTTGCCTGGATAAAGGCATTTTTTAATATTTCCTCCAATTTGATATGTTTATGTTATAGGCGCCTCAGATGAGAGCTACATCTATATCGTCCACGTATCCGTAGTAGTCGGGAATATGTGCCAGCTCTTTATTGACAAGTCTCAGCAGGATATACGGCAGGGCGATGCGCACCGCAATCAATAGACCAAAACAGATCCCAAAACGATCAGCCAGATGCGGCGTTTCCGGGTGATTGGTTTTTTCATGTTGATCAATCTACAGCCACCAGCGTAAAAATCATGCCCTACCCAACTAAACAATACACGCGATTTCGACCAAAGCGGATAGCCCGTGAAAATTCTTCCTTCTTCGGAAACGGCTACCCCGGTCAGCTGAACTGCTCGACATGGAAAACAGTTTGCAATCTCGGAGGATGCACGACTTGAATATCCTTCGGACTATTTGAGCAGGATATTTCCCCCAAACCACATCGCAGTCGTCCAGCAGCAGCCAGAGTCTTCTCATTTATGTCTTTGCACCTGCATTGGGAATAATATGCCAGTGCAGCATGTGGAACGGGCTTTGACTTAGCTAGCACGCCTGAGGCTGAAAACAGTTTTATCCATTCATTTAAACGTGAATTTATGTTTGCAGCATCAGAATTACCAAAGTTGAAACGAATTCTGTGGAAAGCGATCCACGTATTTTAGAAAATAGTTAGACTACTTAAATTTCACATGATGAAGAATGATTTGATCTGTTTTTCTCACCTGCGCTGGAATTTTGTCTATCAGCGGCCGCAGCATCTGATGACCAGGGCGGCAAAAAGCGCCCGCGTGTTTTACTTTGAAGAACCGGAATACCATTCCCTTCCGGATAAATTGAAGATTTTTACTGATCCTCAGAACGGGGTAGTGGTGGTAACCCCTGAATTGACCCATGGCTGCATGACGGGAGATGATGGAACGGAGCGCTCCGTGGATCAGCGCCTGGCATTTTTACTTGATCAGCTGATCGAACAATATGCGATCAATGATTTTATCGCCTGGTTCTATGCACCTATGGCCCTGACTTTTACCGAACACCTCGCCCCAACGGCTATCATCTATGATTGCATGGATGAATTATCGGCGTTTAAATTTGCGCCGCCAGCACTTATAGAGCGGGAAAGAAAGTTGTTGAATAGCGCAGGACTTGTTTTTACCGGCGGTCACCGCTTGTATCAGGCAAAGAAACATTTGCACGATAATATCCATCCTTTTCCCAGCGCCATAGACAAACAGTTTTTCTATCCGGCGCGCACTATATTGGGGGAAATGTCCGATCAGGTCAGTATACCGCATCCCCGGCTTGGCTTTTTTGGAGTGATTGACGAAAGGTTTGATATTGACCTCGTTGGCCAGATGGCTGATCTGAGGCCTGACTGGCAGTTTGTATTTATTGGCCCGGTGGTAAAGATTGACTCCGGGTCCCTGCCCCGCAATGCGAATATTCATTACCTGGGTATGAAAAACTACCATGAATTGCCCGCTTATATCTCCGGTTGGGATCTGTGCATAATGCCATTTGCCATAAATGCCTCCACGGAATTCATCAGTCCCACCAAGACTCCCGAATTCCTCGCTGCCGGCAAACGCGTCATCTCAACACCGATTCATGATGTCGTTCATCCTTATGGGGTTAACGGACTGGTTGGCATTGCGTCTGACGCGACTGGCTTTGTAGAAATCGCGGAGCAGGAGCTGAATCATCCGATCGATCCACTTTGGTTGGGTAAAGTGGATCAGTTTTTAAGCGCCGTTTCCTGGGATAAAACCTGGATCATGATGGAAGAGCAAATTAACCGGTTGATGGCAGCCCCTGATCTGCAACCTGAAAATCTGGTGAATACTGCCCGGGCATAATCTTACACTAACTCAACGATAAATATATGGTTGGTAGCGCATTTATGTTTGCAACCGGGATCGAAAATAGTTATCCTACGATAATCCTGCCGGACGGAACCAGGAAACGCGTGGATGAATTAGAAAAGACGGGTCATTATGAGCATTGGGAAACCGATTTTGGTCTCGTCAAGGAGATGGGCATCGAATATCTCCGCTACGGGCCGCCTTATTATCGCACGCATCTTGCGCCAGGTAAATACGATTGGAGTTTCACGGATCTCACCTTCAACCGCTTGAAGGCGTTGGATATTATTCCATTGGTGGACCTGTGTCATTTCGGCGTTCCTGACTGGATCGGGGATTTCCAAAACCCTGCATTCCCCATTTACTTTGCAGAGTATGCCGGCTCCTTTGCCAGAAGATTTCCCTATTTAAAGTTTTATACCCCGGTAAATGAAATATTTATCGCCGCCATGTTCTCCGGTCAATATGGATGGTGGAATGAATGCCTTCGCTCCGACAAAACCTTTGTTACGGCGCTGAAAAATATATGCAAGGCGAATGTGATGGCAATGCACGCGATATTGGAAGTGCAACCGGAAGCCTGCTTTATACAGAGTGAATCGTCTGAATATTTTCACGCCGTAGAGCCTGAAGCATTACCACTTGCCCGTTTCCTCAATCAGAAACGTTTTTTGTCCCTCGACCTTACCTACGGCTATCCCATGCAGGTGACCATGTATGAGTATCTGCAGGAGAACGGGATGACGAAAGCTGAATATCAGTGGTTTGCTGACCACCAGGTCAAAGCGCGCTGTATCATGGGCAATGATTATTATGTCACCAATGAGCATCTGGTTCATCCCGACGGGAGTACCCAGGCTTCGGGGGAGATCTTTGGATACTATGTGATTACGCAACAATATTATAAGCGCTACAAGTTGCCGATCATGCATACGGAAACGAATATCAGGATGCCGGCTTGTTCCGAATGGCTCATCAAGCAGTGGGCGAACCTTCACCGGCTGAAACAGGATGGCGTACCTATCATTGGATTTACCTGGTATAGTCTGCTGCACCAGGTTGATTGGGATTCCGCCTTAAGGGATGACAGGGGAAATATAAATGAATTGGGATTGTATGACCTCGACAGGAAAATAATGCCTGTAGGCCGCGATTACAAAGCCCTGATCAGGAAGTGGCTGCCCGTCCTGAACGAAGAAGATTTTGGCATGCATTTCACCGCGTGAAAACTTCTTTGCTGCGAATGATATCCGCGGTAAATAAAGTAAACAGATCAAAAGGTTCCATGGTCATGGTTGGTTTGTCCTCTCCCGTTTTCCGCGGCATCTCCTGAAAACAGGTGATCGAATGAATATCCATCTTCTTTATTACTGGAACCTCAGCGTCGGTGTGGGTGATTGTCTGCATATAGAATAAGATAGAATGGTTGATGAATATACACATATCCCATGAAATAGCATGCCAGCCACGGTCATAAGTGATGGAACGCCTATTGCCTTATGTCAGACAATCTGCGATTAATGGAATATTCGACGAGCGTATAAGCCCAAAGACCGGCTTTTACCTCCTGGACCGGTTTTCAAGTTAATATTTGAGGAAAATGGTACGCAGCGCAACAAGTACTTAAGAAATGTGATCTGATGTTAACTTCAAAACATTAACCTATGTATGATTTTTTAATCGTGGGCGCCGGACTTTCCGGTGCTGTGCTCGCAGAGCGACTGGCAAACAAGGAAGGAAAGAAAGTCTTGATCGTCGACAAACGAAACCATATCGGCGGAAATACTTTCGACTATTTCAATTCGGATGGTGTGCTGGTGCACAAATATGGTCCGCATATTTTTCATACCAATTCGTTGGATGTATTCAACTACCTGGGAAACTTTACGGAGTGGCGGCCTTATGAACACCGGGTACTGGCCAGTGTGGACGGTCTCCTCGTTCCCATTCCAATCAATATGAATACAATCAATGCGCTGTACGGGTTGAACCTCTCTTCCGACGAGGTGTCGAATTTTTTACAGGCGAAAGCCGAAAAAAAGGATCGCATCATCACTTCCGAAGATGTGGTGTTGAGCCATGTGGGCAAAGACCTGTATGAAAAATTCTTTAAAGGTTATACACGGAAACAGTGGGGCATGGATCCCAGTGAACTGGACGCGTCCGTCGCCGCACGTATCCCGACGCGGAGCAATAAAGATAACCGGTATTTTACGGATACCTATCAGGCTATGCCGCTGAAC
>CAZZYD010000020.1:0-23174 GCA_964658175.1 uncultured Puia sp.
TATCATTTTCCGGGCATCGCCGGCTATATCAACGAGTGCGAAACGCATCTCCGCCAGCTGGACGGGCGAAAAGCCGCCGTTATCCGGTATGATCTCATCGGTGTCGTTATCCTGATCCTGCTGGGACTTTTTCTCCTGCGTGCCTTCCGTGGCCGTCCTTAATGCAGTTTGTTCATTGCATCGATCATCACATGAAACGTATTGGCGGCCGTAGAATCGTTGCCGGCTTTGGGCGACCAGTAATTGCGCATGAAGGTATCGGTATGCGTCCAGGTCGTTTCCAGCATCCCCATGAACCGGTCTTTCATTTCAGGCGTTGATTCCTGGCGAAAATTGGCCATATCGCGTACCTGGGCGACTGCCAGGGACGGCGTGCGCCAGGGGCAGGTAAGTACCCTGAATCCTTTCATGGCAAAGTAAACGGCGGATTTGTCAGGTCTTTCATAGTGCCAGTCGCAGATCACAATATCTTTTGGCACCAGATCGATGGAACGGTAGGTATCATTGCCACTGGCTTCCCAGATGCCCAGGCCGGTGGTGCTGCCGTCAAGAAAGCGATCGCCCCACATCCAGTATTCGCGTCCTTTCAGCGCCAGGTGATCATGGAGTAGCTTCACTTCGTCGGCAAACAGTACCGACTTGTCTTTTCCGCCGCAACGCGGGCATTTGGCTTCGCCGAGATAAAAAACTTCGTCCATCCCGCCGTGGAAGGCAGTGGATTCAAACACATCACACATTTCATCGATCACCTCAAATAAAATCTTGTGCAGTCCGGGATACAGGGGACAATAACTTCTGCAATAGAGGTTGTCTGCATTGGGCCACTCATATTTTACCGGATTGGCTACCCAGGGCGTTTCATCGAACTGCGGGTATTTTTTCAGCAGCATATTGGGCTTGTTTTCCCATCCCTGGTGACCCAGGAGGTCTAGCTGCGGGATCAGGCGGATATGATTCTTACGGCATACCGCCACGATCTTCTTCACCTGCTCTTTGGAAAGCGCCCCGGTATCGGCGAGTTCGGGATGGGACGTGAATTTATAATTGTATTCAACGGCCACGATCAGCAGGTTTATTTTCTGCGGCGCCAGCCCTTTATCGATGAACAACAGGAAGGAGTCCAGCGATGCCGGTCTGGGCAGATCGATGCAGATACCGCGTACGGGCATCAGCGAATCGAGGTTCGCCTGCGCTTCGGCGCGATAAAAATTTCCGGTAACGGCAACCAGGGAAAGCAGAAAGACGAACAGCAGTTTTTTCATGTGCGTGTGATTGGAAGAAATGAACGGTTAATCGAATGAGGTGTATTTCCCGGCGAAATTGTAATGAAGTCCGCGGGTTTATTTGAGCCCGTATTTGGTCATATACCGGTCATACAGCTGTGTTTGTTTATTGGTGAGGTTGATATCGCGGCCCTGGATCAGGCATCGGGTGATGATGCTCGTGCGCATATCCAGCAAATCGCCGCTGCTGATTACGATATTGGCATCCTTGCCCGCCTCGATTGAACCCGTGAGGCTGTCGATGCCCAGGATCATGGCGGCGTTCAGCGTGATGGACTGCAGTGCCTGTTCTTTGGAAAGACCGTAGGCAACGGTGGTGCCGGCGTTGAACATCAGGTTGCGGTATCGGCTTTCTTCATCCACATCATTCAGCGCAAAGAGTACGCCCGCCTGCTGCAGCACGGCCGGTGTTTTCGCTCTTTGCAGTGCATCGTCGTCTTCATAATCGGGCAGCCGGTGCGGGTGTGCCAGGATCACGGCGATATTGTTTTCCTTCAGCAGGCCAGGAATCAGGTAGCTGTCGTCGCCCCCGACGATCACCACATCGAAGTGAAATTCTTTGGCGAAGTCGATGGCAATGAGCATCTGCTTGACCTGGTCGGCATGCACGAACAGTTTTTGTGTATGGTCGAAGAGTTTTCTCGTCGCCTCGAATTTCAGGTTGGTTTTGACAGGATGCGCTTCAGCGAGATAGGCTTTTGCCTGTCGGAAAAATGATTTGAGGGATTCGATTTTCTCCAGCGCATCGGCGTTGGTTTTGTCCGGACCTCCCGTGGCGCCGGCAGCCGGTGGACGGCTCAGGAACGCCGGCAGGTTTACATGCATGCCATTATCCGCTTTATAGGTCGCATCCTCCCAGTTCCAGGCATCCAGCTGCACGACGGTGGAGCTGCCGCTGATGATGCCGCCCGCCGGGGCGATGCCTGCGAGAAGGATGCCGTTTGAACGGATCGGATTGATGACGCGTGAATCGGTGCTGTAGGCAACGATCGAGCGAACATCCGGATTGTAATCGCCCAGCTCCCGGTAATCATCGTTGCCGGGTACGCCGCCCGCCACTTCTTTTATCCCGATATCTGTTACGGGCAGGATCAGTCCGGGGTATACCTGTTGTCCTTTCGCATCGATGACCCGCACCATATCCTGGGGGATCGGAAGATCCGCACCCACCCGTACGATTTTTCCATGCTGGATCATGATGGTGGCCCGCTCGAGTACCTGTCCGTTCCCGATATGCACGGTGCCGTTGGTGATGAAGGTAAGTCCGGCAAAGGCTTTTGCGGGATAGACATCATCCTGCGAATGGCCCGCAAAAAAAGCAAGCGTGACGACCAGTGTAAGCAATTGTTTTTTCATGTCCGTTATTTTGTGGCTGTCATTTTCTGGATCAGCCGGGCTTTTTCTTTGCGTGTTCTTTCCTGCAGGGTCGCGTCCTGGTCAATGTCGTAATAGATGATTCCGTCCACGATCGTCTTCTCTGCTTTTGCATACACACTCAGCGGGTGATCGCTCCACAATACCAGGTCGGCGTCTTTGCCAACCCGGATACTGCCCACCCGGTTGTCTATGTGCAGCGCTTTGGCGGGATTGAGGGTAACCATTTTAAAAGCATCCTCCTCGCTCACGCCGCCATATTTTACGGTCTTGGCAGCTTCCTGGTTCAGCCTGCGGCCCATTTCCGCATCATCGGAATTGATACATACGTTGAGACCTTCTTTTTGAAGGATGGCTGCATTGTAGGCGATCGCATCCTGCACTTCCAGCTTATAGGTCCACCAGTCAGAGAAAGTGGAAACACTCGCGCCATGGGCCTTTATTTCGGGCGCCAGTTTATAGCCTTCCAGGATATGCGTGAACGTATTGACGCGGAAACCAAAACGTTCCGCGGTGCGCATCATCGCAAGGATCTCGCTGGTGACATAGGAATGGCAGGTGATGAACATTTTCCGGTGCATGATATCTACCAGCGCATCCAGTTCCAGATCGCGCCGCACCGGTGTTCCGTTTTTGACGGCGTGGT
This sequence comes from uncultured Puia sp., assembly GCA_964658175.1. Classification (GTDB taxonomy): domain Bacteria; phylum Bacteroidota; class Bacteroidia; order Chitinophagales; family Chitinophagaceae; genus Puia. Next base: position 3,304 of record CAZZYD010000020.1, read on the forward strand.
TGGCGCGGTCGTAATCCTGTGCCCGCTGGAAAGCGTCTGCCACCACTTCGGGCACACCCATGCGGGTATCGGGATAGCGGTTATTGCCGGGATTGCGTGTTTGTTTTACATTTTCGCCGAGGGCAAATTTGATGAAAGGATCGTTGCCACCGAACTTCAAGCCGTCGTCATCCTGACCCCAGCGGTGTTTGATCAGCGCTGTTTGTCCGCCGATGGTATTGGCGGATCCGTGCAGGATATGGGAAGTGGTTACGCCGCCGCTGAGTTGGCGGTAGATATCGATGTCTTCGGGATTGAGCACATCCGCCATCCGCACTTCGGAGGTGACGGAATGACTCGCTTCATTCACCGACATCACCGCGATATGGGAGTGTTCGTCTACGATGCCCGGCGTTAGGAATTTTCCCGTGCCGTCTATGACGCGGGCAGCCGGTTCGGATAAATTCTTACCAACGGCGGCAATTTTTCCGTTTTTCAGCAGCACGTCAGTATTGGCGAGGATACCCTCCGCTTCATTGGTCCACACCGTGGCGTTGCGGATCAGCAGCGTCGTGGGTTTCGGCAGTGTTTCCCAGCCATACCCATCAAATGGGTAATATACTTTTGCCGCGGCACTATCCACCGGCGTGATTTTTTTTTTTGCGGTGACGGGTAGACTTCCTGTTTTTTCGACGGACCAGCGGAGGGTGGTACCGCTGCTGTCTTCACCGCTCCCCATCCATTTGCCATCGCCCGCCGTGCCGCTCAAACGAAAACGCGGGAAACTTTTGTCGCCGCCGGAGCTGATGCTAATGAGGTTGCCGTCGGACGTGTAATTGATTGCCAGGGTATCCTTATCACTGAGCAACGATGCTTTGTTCTTGTCTATATTCATCGAGAAGCTCTGTGGTTTGCCCGCAGCCGGCACCAGGTGAAGCAGGTATTTGCCGGTAGTGGCGCGTTCGGTGCTTTTGTTGATCACGAACTGCTCGCCCTGGATCCAGTTTTCAAGGAGGGTCGTGGAATCGGCGAACAGGGCGCCGTCGGTGATGAGGAAATTGGCAAGCTTGCCGGGGTCGAGGCTGCCGACGAGATCGTATACGCCGAGCATGCGTGCCGGCGAGGCGGTAAGGGCATCGCGGGCGCCGGCAGGCGTAAGGCCATAATCGATGGATTTTTTCAGGTTGACGGTAAACTGTTTCAGGTCGCTGAGGTCGGCGGTGGTAATACAAAACGGAATATGCGCTTTCTCGAAGGCGGCGGGATTGCCGGGCGCCATCTCCCAGTGTTTCATTTCCGCCAGGGAAACCGCAGCCGTCAAGTCGGGGTCGTCGAGTTTAAGGGGCGCCGGAAAGTTGATCGGCAGTATGAAAGCCTGTTTGGAAGCCGCGATGTCAGCGATCCGCTGGTATTCGTTGCCGCCGCCTTTGATGATATAATGAACCGAGAATTCGTTGGCGATGCGCCCGGCGCGCAGATCATTCCATTTATCATTGGCCTCAAAGATCTGCGGCAGGCGTTGCTCGTCGTTCCAGGCCTGGAGACTCAGGTTCGTGCCTTCGCCCGCAGGCTTTGATTTATACCAGGCCGCATCGTAATAGGTCTGGCGCAACAGGGCAATGGAGCCCATCAGCGACGTCGGATAACCCTGTTGTGAACTTCCTTTGTTGAACGAATACTGCGCCGATGCCTCGGCTTTGATCAGGATCAGGTTTTCTTTTTTATCGGCGAGGGTCACCAGGGATCCCGTGCCACGGGCAATGCCGTCCTTGCGATGGGTGAGCACGGTCCCGAACCCCAGGTTGCGCAGGGTTTCCGCTCTGGCCTTATCGGCTTCGAACAGGGAGAAGGCATTGGTCTCCGGACGAATCGCCTGGTTCCATCCATAAGCACCTTTCGTGTTCGATTCGATCTGTTGCAGCCGGTAGTTGGGGCGTTCCCGCGGTTTTTGTGCGGGCATGCCGTAGTCCGTATACAGATCGATAAAAGAAGGATAGATGTATTTGCCGCTGCAGTCGACGGGGACCGCATCTGCGGGGATGGCAAGATTTTTCGAACAGGCGACGATCCGGCCATCGCGGATCAGCAGCGTTGCATCGGTGAGGGTCGCCTGGCCGTCGCGGAAAACCGTGGCATGGGTGAAGGCGAACGCGCGGGTGCGGGGATCGGTGACGCCGTTGACCGGAAAGGTTTCCTGACTTCGCAGATCAGCGGGCAGGAGGCAGCAAAGCAGTAGGCAGGATGAAATGCCTTTGAAGAGATTCCACATCGGTAAAGGGCTTATTGAACACTCAATTTACTGAAATGAACTAATTTAGGCGGGCGAATTGTTCAAACGGCACCATGAGTTTTCCCATTGCTTCCTACATCGATCATACTTTGCTGAAACCGGCGAGCAGCCTGGCTTCCTTTGATTTGCTCTGCCGCGAAGCCGTCGAAAACAAGTTCGCGGCGGTTTGCGTACCTCCGTATGCCCTGCGTGCCGCGCAGGATGCGATCCGGGGTTCGGGCGTAAAATCCTGCACGGTGATCGGTTTTCCGATGGGTTATTCCGTACTGGAGGCGAAAGTGGCGGAAGTGGAGACCGCGCTGCGGGAAGGGGCCGATGAACTGGATGTGGTGATCAACCTGATTGCCCTGAAAAGCGGCCAGTGGGAATACCTGGAAAAAGAAATGCAGCGCATGGTGCAGCTGATTCATGGGGATGGTAAAGTGATCAAGGTGATCATCGAAAGCGGGATACTCACCCATGAAGAAATCGTGCAATGCTGCAGCCTGTTTGGCGCTTCCGTCGATTTCATGAAAACCTCCACCGGTTACGCGGAAAAAGGCGCTACCGTGGAAGCCGTGAAACTGATGCGCGCTCACCTGCCGCCGTCCACGCAGATCAAAGCATCCGGGGGCATCAAAACCTTTGCCTTTGCAAAAGAACTGATCGATGCCGGCGCCACGCGGATCGGTGCCAGCGCCAGCGTGGCCATCCTCGCAGAAGCGAATCAAGCTAAATAACGAACCGATGAAATGGACCTTCCTGCTATTATTGCTCCTGCAGCTGACCGCGAAAGCGCAGACTGATTCCGCTACGGTCGGCGTGGACAATGACCCCAGGGTAGACCTGCTGATCCGGAAACAGGTACAGATCAATGAAGAAACCACCCGCAATGCCCGCAAGAACGTGCCTGGTTACCGCATCCTTGTGATCAACTCCAAAGACCGGGATAAGGTGTTCGCCGCCAAAACCAAAGTTTACCAGAAGTACCCTGAACTAAAAGCCTATCTGAACTATCAGCCACCGAACTATAAACTCAATGTCGGCAATTTCAAAACACCCGCCGATGCAGATCCCTATATCGAAAAACTCGGCCGCATTTTTCCGGACGGTGTTTACCTCGTGCATGATATCATCGAGACAAAACTTGACATTCCGAAAGACGAAAATCAGCCCTGATCCGTTTATCCCCTGCAAAAACTTCCTTACCATGCTCAAAAAAAAGATCAGCGACCTCGCCCACCAGTATGCGCCGGAAACCATCGATATCCGCCATCATCTGCATGCCCATCCCGAACTCAGTTATAAAGAATTCAATACCTCCGCCTTTGTCCAGCAAAAGCTGAGTGACTATAAAATCCCTTTCGAAATAAAAGCCCAGACCGGCGTGGTTGGTTTGATCAAAGGAAAAAATCCCGACAAACGCGTCATCGCGCTGCGCGCAGATATGGACGCGCTGCCCATTCTCGAAGAAAACAATGTTCCCTATAAATCGCAGAATCCCGGCGTGATGCACGCCTGCGGTCACGATGTACACACCAGCGTGCTGCTCGGCGCTTCGCGGATCCTCCAGGAACTGAAAGGCGAATGGGAAGGGACCATCAAACTCATCTTTCAACCGGGCGAAGAAAAAAATCCAGGCGGCGCCAGTCTGCTCATCAAGGAAGGCGTGCTGCAAAATCCTGCACCGGAAGCGATTTTCGGATTGCATGTGCATCCCGGACTGGAAATCGGCACCCTGAGTTTCCGGGAGGGTCCGTCCATGGCAAGTGCAGACGAAATTTATATCTCCGTCAAAGGCAAGGGCGGGCATGCCGCCACGCCACACCTTACGGTGGACACCATCCTGATCGCCTCCCACCTGGTGGTGGCGCTGCAGCAGGTGATCAGCCGGAACAAGGATCCCTTTTCCCCTTCGGTGCTGTCGATCTCCTCATTTCAGGGCGGATATACGACCAATGTCATTCCGTCAGAAGTGAAACTGATGGGCACTTTCCGGGCGATGAATGAAACCTGGCGCTTTCACGCGCATGACCTGATCCGGAAAATGGCCACAGATCTGGTGCATTCGATGGGCGGGGAAATCGATATCAACATCGACATCGGCTATCCGGTGGTGAAAAACGATGCCCATCTCTATCATATCGCGCGCAGGCAGGCGGAAGAATATATGGGAAAGGAAAAAGTGTCAACCACGGAAGTGCGGATGGGGGCCGAAGATTTTGGATTCTATACCCAGCAGATCCCGGGTTGTTTTTACCGGCTCGGCGTCATGAACGAGGCGATGGGCATTACGTCCAGCGTTCATACGCCCACGTTCAATATCGACGAGTCTGCAATAGAAATCGGGATGGGCATGATGGCCTGGCTCGGGGTGAGCGTCAACCTGTAAGCTGCCTGATATCATCGTCTGCATCCCCTGAAAATCAGGCATCTGCTGTATTGGCAACACGCGTTTATCAGGGGAAAAGTTAATAAAACACTACTTTTACCGCCTGTTTTCATTTGTTGCGTGGGTAGACCGGGTCCGGCGAACGGTCTGTGGCGAAGTGAGCGTGGACATCCAACGATTATTATGCAAAAAAAACATCAGCAGTTACGAAAGGAGCAGGCCCTGGAATACCATTCCAAGGGCCGTCCCGGAAAAATAGAAGTCGTTCCGACCAAAGAAGCAAAAACGCAGCGGGATCTCTCCCTCGCTTATTCTCCCGGCGTAGCGGAACCCTGCAAGGAGATTTTCAAAAACAAGGAAGAGGTCTATAAATATACCGCCAAGGGAAATCTGGTGGCCGTGATCACCAACGGGACAGCGGTGCTGGGACTGGGGAATATCGGTCCGGAAGCATCCAAGCCCGTGATGGAAGGCAAAGGCGTGCTCTTCAAGATCTTTGCGGATATCGACGTATTCGATATCGAGATCAACGAAACCGATCCCGAGAAATTCGTGCAGATCGTCAAATCGCTCGAGCCCACTTTTGGCGGCATCAACCTGGAAGATATCAAGGCGCCTGAATGTTTTTATATTGAAAAAGAACTGCGCTCGCACCTGAAGATCCCGGTGATGCACGACGACCAGCACGGCACCGCCATCATCAGCAGCGCCGCCCTGATCAACGCCCTGGAAATCCAGAAGAAAAAAATAGACCGCGTGCGCCTGGTGATCAATGGCGCCGGCGCGGCCGCCATGGCCTGCGTGAAATTATATGTGGCGCTGGGTGCCAAACCCGAGAACTTTATTCTATTTGATAAGATCGGCGTGCTGCACCGCGGGCGGACCGACCTCGACCTGCACCAGGAACCATTCGCCATTACGAAAGCCGACTGTACGCTTGAATCTGCGATGAAGGATGCTGATGTATTCGTCGGGCTCAGTGTGGGTAATGTGGTCACGGCCGAGATGGTGAAGAGCATGGCCCGCCGCCCGATCGTTTTTGCGATGGCGAATCCGGATCCTGAAATAGGATATGAAATAGCGACCGCGGTTCGCGACGACCTGATCATGGCCACCGGCCGCAGCGACTATCCAAACCAGGTCAACAATGTGCTTGGTTTTCCTTTTATTTTTCGCGGCGCGCTCGATGTGCGCGCCACGCAGATCAACGAAGCCATGAAACTGGCCGCGGTGAACGCCCTGGCGGAACTCGCCAAAAAGCCCGTGCCCGACCTGGTGAATATGGCATACAACGAGAAGACGATTGTTTTCGGTCCGCAGTATATCATTCCAAAACCACTCGATCCTCGTCTTTTGTCTACCGTAGCGCCCGCCGTCGCCAAAGCAGCGATCGACAGTGGTGTGGCGCAGACAAATATTGAAAACTGGGATGCCTATGCGATCGAGCTGAACAAGCGGCTGGGTCTCGATAACCAGCTGATCCGCGTACTGGGCAGCAAGGCCCGAAGGGATCCGAAACGGCTGGTCTTTGCCGAAGCGGATAATATTAAAATCCTGAAAGTCGCGCAGCTGGTGTATGATGAAGGCATTGCCTATCCCATATTATTGGGCAACAAGAAACGCATCCTCGCCCTGGCTGCCGCCAACAATATCGACATTGAAGAATTCCCGATCATTGATCCGCGCAGCGAAGAGCAGGACGAGCGGCGGAAGAAATTTGCCGAACTGTTCTCTGCCAAGCGCCAGCGACGCGGATTCAACAAATACGAGGCCACCAAGATCATGATCGACCGGAACTATTTCGGCTGCATGATGGTGGAAACGGGAGAGGCCGAAGCCATGATTTCCGGACTCACAAAAAATTATCCGGATACGATCCGTCCGGCCATCGAAATCATCGGTACTGAAGACGGCGTGAAGAAGATCGCGGGCATGTACCTGATGCTCACCAAGAAAGGACCTTTGTTCCTCGCCGATACCACCGTCAATTTCAATCCCACGGCCGAAGAGCTTGCCGATATCACGCTACTGGCCGCAAAAGGCGTCAATCATTTCAACCTGCAACCACGGGTGGCCATGCTGAGCTATTCAAATTTCGGTACGAGCAATTCGCCGGAGGCGAGACTGGTGGCGAAGGCGCGCGAGATCATCAAACAACGCGATCCCACGCTGATCGTGGACGGTGAAATGCAGGCGAGCATCGCGCTCAATAACGACCTGCTGAAAGAGAACTATCCATTCAGCGAACTGGTGGATCAGACCGTCAATACGCTGATCTTTCCAAACCTCGCGGCGGGAAATATCGCGTACAACCTGCTGAAGGAAGTAGGTGCTGCGGAGGCGATCGGTCCCATCCTGCTGGGGTTGAAAAAACCCGTGCATGTGTTGCAGCTGGGCAGTTCCGTACGAAATATTTATAATATGGCCGTGGTGGCCGTCGTGGATGCGCAGATCAAATGCCTGGTATCCACGGAAGAGGCCATGAAAAAATCATCCTGGTGGAAGCGTTCAAAACAATAGGTTTGCGTAAATCACCCAATCAAAAGAAATTGTATTTTCATCGAATGATCGAGACGCATGCATATACTAACTGATTTCGGCCGGTATTTACTGATGTTGAAGCAAATGTTTTCCAAGCCGGAAAATTTCAAGATGTACTGGAAGGAATTCATGCATCAGTGCAGCGAGCTCGGCATCGGCTCCCTGGGCATTGTGATGATCATCGCGGTATTCATGGGCGCGGTATCTGCACTGCAGACTGCCTACCAGCTGGTGAGTCCGCTGATTCCCAAAGCGACGATCGCGCAGATCGTGCGCGACACGGTGATCCTAGAATTTGCGCCCACCCTGGTCTGTATCGTACTCGGCGGCGTGATCGGCAGCAAGATCGCGGGAGAACTCGGCAATATGCGGGTGAGCGAACAGATCGACGCGCTGGAGATCATGGGCATCAATACAAAATCCTACCTCGTGCTGCCGAAAATACTCGCGGCGATGGTGACCATTCCCTTGCTCGTGATCATTGCGGCCGTGCTGGGCATCTGGGGCGGACGGGTGGCGAGCCTGGCGACGGGGATCGTAGCCGCTGCACAGTTTGACAAGGGCCTGCACCAGTATTTCCAGCCTTTCAATGTATTTTTTGCGCTGATCAAATCCTATGCGTTTGCCTTTATCATTTCAAGCATACCGGCCTATTATGGATATTATGTGCAGGGTGGCGCACTGGAAATCGGCAGGGCGAGCACCAAATCGGTCGTGGCCAGTTGTGTGATGATATTATTTACGGATTACGTCCTTTCTTCAGTCTTATTATAACTTATGATCGAGATCAAACACCTCAAGAAGGGATTTGGCGACAAAACGGTAATCAATGATGTAAGCGCGGTGATGGAAGCCGGCAAGTGCAATCTCATCATTGGTACCAGCGGCAGCGGCAAGACCGTGCTGATGAAATGCCTGGTGGGCCTGTTCGAACCGGATTCCGGCGAGATCAATTATTCCGGCAAGAGCATCACCACGATGACGGAGGAGGAAAAAAAAGAATTGCGCCAGCAGATCGGCATGCTTTTCCAGGGATCCGCCCTGTTCGATAGCCAGACCGTAGAACAGAATATCATGTTTCCGCTGGATATGTTTACCAAAGACAGTTACGAGCAGAAGATGAAGCGCGTGAATGAAGTGCTCGACCGGGTAAACCTCAAGGATGCCAATAAAAAATTTCCGGCTGAGATCTCCGGAGGGATGAAGAAACGCGTGGGGATCGCGCGGGCCATCGTTCTCAATCCGAAATATCTTTTTTGTGATGAGCCGAATTCGGGGCTCGATCCGCAGACTTCCCTTGTGATCGACCGCCTCATCAAGGAGATCACCACTGAATATAATATCACTACTGTGGTCAATACGCATGATATGAACAGTGTAATGGAAAATGGCGACCATATCATCTATATGTTCCAGGGAGAAAAGGAGTGGGAGGGGACGAATAAGGAAATCATCTTCAGTAAGAACCAGAAACTCAATGAATTCATCTTTGCGTCCGACTTTTTAAAGGATGCGAAGGATATGCGGATGCTGGAAATGAAGGGCAAGATTGATAATAACCGGAACATGGATGAATTGCTGAAATGACTAATTTTGCGCTTCATCCACAAACGATCAAACAGACACCATGGCAGTTTTAGTAAACAAGGACTCGAAGATCATTGTACAGGGCTTTACCGGAACGGAAGGGACTTTTCATGCGTCACAGATGATCGAATATGGTACCAAACTGGTCGGCGGCGTAACGCCGGGCAAGGGCGGCGCCAAACACCTCGACAAACGCGTCTTTAATACAGTGGCAGATGCGGTGAAAGAAACCGGCGCCAATGTATCCATCATATTTGTACCTCCGGCATTTGCTGCCGATGCGATCATGGAAGCAGCCGAAGCCGGCGTGGCGCTGGTGGTTTGCATTACGGAAGGCATACCGGTGCAGGACATGGTAAAAGTAAAAAATTATCTCGCGGGCAGGACGACCCGGCTGATCGGGCCGAATTGTCCGGGCGTGATCACGGCCGATGAATGCAAAGTGGGAATTATGCCCGGTTTTGTTTTCAAGAAGGGCCGGATCGGCATTGTTTCCAAATCGGGTACGCTGACCTATGAGGCGGCAGACCAGGTAGCGAAGGCAGGGCTGGGGATTTCCACAGCCATTGGCATTGGCGGTGATCCGATCATCGGCACGCCGACGAAAGAAGCGGTGGAATTGCTGATGAATGATCCGGAGACGGATGGCATTGTGATGATCGGCGAGATTGGGGGGAGTATGGAAGCCGAGGCGGCGATGTGGGTGAAGGCGAATAACCGCAAACCGGTGGTTGGGTTTATTGCAGGTCAGACGGCACCTCCGGGTCGCCGGATGGGTCATGCGGGCGCGATCGTGGGCGGTGCGGATGATACGGCGGCGGCGAAGATGAAGATCATGGCGGAGTGCGGGATTACCGTGGTGCAGAGTCCGGCCGATATCGGGGCCACGATGGCCAAAGTGATTAAAAAATAAATATCCAGATAAGAACAAAGAAAAAACCCGGCCTAAGCCGGGTTTTTTTGTATTCAGCGTTCACTGGTACTGGTATTAGTATCTGTAGCAGGGATCCTGGTAGAAATGCCTGCGGTCATATCTGAGGTCGTGACGATCGTAACCGAGATCGTAGCGGTCGTGACGAAGTTCCCGGCGATCGTACCGGAAGTCGCGATAGTCTCCCCGGCGTTCATCCTGATAGAGGTTGTGCTGGTCCTGGTGGATGTCGCCGCGCACGTCGTGACGGACGTCCTGGCGGTCCTCATGGTAAGCGTTCCTGTCATGATAAGCACCTGGATACTGGGCCTGCGAGGCGGTGGTGATAAAGAGTCCCAGGGCGACCAAAAGGAGTAATTTCGTTTTCATACATTTTGTTTTATTTGTGTAAAATCAATTACGCATATAAGAAGGGTAGAGGGGGTGGATGTTTAAGGCAGGATCGTTATAACAACGTTAAAGGGTGTGTAATGGGTGGGGAAACTGCATCTGAGGGAATATAACAGGAACTATTATGAAAAGACGTAGCCGGTATCGTTTGTATTTGTCCTTGATGTCATCGGTGTGGGTTGGAATGTTTTCTCTGTTTTGTTTGGAGGGGCAGGGTCAGGGAACATTTAATTATGATCGAAGCTGGAAGTTGGTGGATTCGCTGATGATGAAACTGTCACTACCCAAATCGGCGCTGGCAGTTGTTCAGCATATTTATCAGCAAGCACGGAGTGAGAAAAATGAGCCGCAGATTATTAAAAGCCTGGTTTATAAAATTAGTCTGGAAAATACGCAGCAAGGAGATATCAATGCGGCACATCAGCAACTGGAAAACGAAACACTGCATGCCAGTCCGACGGCTGCGGCGATATTGTACAGTCTGGACGCGCAAATGCTTTGGGATTATCTGAAAGAACACAGGTATAATTATTACAATCAATCACAGTTAAAAAACGACAGTTCGCAGGATATCCATACCTGGTCGGCCAAACATTTTCATGATCGCATAGGTGATTTGTTTATTGCTTCGCTCCGCAACACTTCGCTTTTACAGTCAACGAGACTTGACGGCTACGATCCGATTATCATACGGGGGAATAGCCCGCAACTCAGACCGACGCTCTATGACCTGCTGGCAAACCAAGCACTGGAATATTATGGGAACGACGAGCGGGATCTGGATAAGCCTGCGTATGCTTTTGAACTGGATGATTCTTTGATGCTAAGCGATCACGTGACATTTTCCAGGGCCGTTTTCAAAACGGCGGATACTGCCGCCCTGCAGTATAAGGCGTTGCTGCTCTATCAGGATTTAATACGCTTTCACGAAAAGGATACGTCTCCGGCGGCCCTGATTGATGCGGATATTAACAGAATTGAGTTCGTGCATGATTATGCGGTGATGGATAATAAAGACGGATATTATCTCACCGCCTTAAGCCGGATCACGCAGCAATATCCTGAGATACCAGAAGCGGCGCAGGCCTGGTATCTGCAGGCTGCGGGATATAAAGAACAAGGAGATGGATATGATCCTTTGAATGACAGCACACATCGCTATGCAAAGGCAAAGGCAGTTGCTATTTGTGAACAGGTGCTTCGGCAATCAGGCCTTTCCATGGGTAAATCGAATTGCGAGCAACTGTTGCAATCCTTACGGGAGAAGTCTTTTAGTCTGAAAGCAGAATCAGTCAACCTGCCGGACATCCCTTTTCGGATGCTGGTTACCTATAAGAATCTTTCAAAGATCTATTTGCGCGTAGTACGGATAGACGATGCAAGCAGGGAAGCGATGCAGGTTCTGGATAAAACCAGGCTGTTGCAGAAAATATTACGATTCACGGCCATCCGTCAATTTTCACAGGTAATTCCTGACACGAAAGACTTTCAGGAGCATCGCGTGGAAATCAAAATAGATGCCCTGCCAGTAGGCCAATACGCCATATGCAGTAGTTCCGATACGGATTTTGCAACTGACAGGGCCACTGCCATCAACTACTTTTTTGTTTCTGCCATCTCCGTTGTCCATTGGAATGACGACTATTTTGTCCTTCATCGCGAGACCGGAAAACCGTTAGGGAACGTATCAGTAAAAAAATATGTATTGAAGCGGGAAGGCTCGAGCGGTAATTCTTACAAACAGGTTGAAAACCGGGTAACGGACGCAAACGGTTATTTCCAGTCGAAGCGGTCTCCGTCGAATTTTGGCAGTATCAAATTTGAGTTTTCCTGGCAGAAGGATTTTTTATCCATCACGGATTACGATTACAATCGAGTGGTGGGAAATTATTTACCAGCAAAGTCCCCATCAAAAGATTCGTACGATCAGCCAAATACTTTTTTATTTATGGACCGGTCTATTTACAGGCCGGGGCAAACAGTCTATTTTAAAGGAATTGCCACCGCTCGGAATATTTCCAGTAAAACACAACAAATCTTACCGGCCTATCATTCGAAAATATACCTCATCAATCCGAATGGCATCCGGGTCGATTCGGTTTCGCTGACAACAAACGATTTCGGTTCTTTTCACTCCACATTCACGCTTCCTACCAATGGCCTGACGGGATCATTTCAATTGCTGGATTCCGCCAGTGAATCCAGGGGAAATTTGTCAATAGAAGAATATAAAAGGCCAACCTTCCTTGTCACCCTAAACAAAGTATCTGGTACGTACCGGGTCGGTGACTCCGTAACTGTCAGCGGATTTGCACTGAGTTATGCGGGAAATGCGATTGCAGGCTCAACTGTTTCCTTTCGAATCGTACGTCAGGCGCGATTGACTTTTGACGGATATGACCGCATGCGGGATCGCACCAATGAACAGGAAATCGATCATGGAACAATCAAAACGGACGCATCGGGAAAATTCGAACTCAGTTTTATAGCGAAACCTGACCGTGCACTGAGTCCGTCAGGCAAACCGGTGTTCGACTATAAGGTTACTGCAACCGTAGCGGATCTAAATGGAGAAAGCCAGCATGCCGAAGCCACCATCTCAGTGGCGTATCAGGGATTTGAAATTTTTATTCCCGGTGAGGAAGATGATGCGATTACCGGCGATAGTTTAAGTAGACTGGCCATCGTTACCCGCAACTTCTCCGGAGAATTTGTGCCGGTGATGACAAAGCTTTCAATTGTCAGGTTAAATCCACCGCAGCGTTTGCTCCATGCCCGTTACTGGGATGCCCCGGATCAGTTTGGTATGACCGAAAACGAGTTTGTAAAAACATTTCCGCACGACGAATATAATCAGGAACTGGACAAGCACAATTGGGTCAGATCTGGTAGGATGATTGAGCAACAGGCGTTGACTAGCGAATCGCAACGCTTGGGTGACGCCAAGAAATTGAGTAACCTGCCTGTTGGTTGGTATGAACTTGTCGTGTCAGCCAAGGACACGACTGGAATGCTCGTTGAGTCAAAGCGTATTGTGGAGATTCTTGACAGTAAGCGTCGCGACGAAAATAATTTGCAATATAACCTTATCAATGACGAGCATTTAATGGCGAATCCGGGTATGTTTGGATCTATCCGTGCTGGGTCGTCCACAGACGTTTATGTGATTCGGGCGATCGATCGCCAAACTCATGGCGATACGCTATCCCGTCCCGAATATTCCAATTTCACTCTGAATAATGAAATCAAATCTCAGCCTATTCCAGTGGGTAAATCTGATCTTGGAGGATTGGGCGTTTATGATGTTTTCGTTCGCGACAATAGGGTTTATTTCAATAAACATTTAATTGATGTGCCTTGGAAGGATAAAACATTATCCATTCAATACCAGACTTTCCGGAATAAAACCCTACCCGGCAGCATCGAAAAATGGCGTGTGCGCATTATTGGCAGTAAGCAGGAAACGGCTGAAATGTTAACGTCGATGTATGATGCCTCCTTAGATCAATTTGAAGATCACCGATGGCCGAGTTATTTTCCTTTACCAATTTATAAAGCCGGTGGTAGATGGCTGGACGGAAATAACATGGGAATGGCATTTGAAAATTCTTGGGATGCAATTAAGTCAGCTGGGCAAACTTATCAATGGGTTTATGACAATTTAATCGGATCTCGATACCACAACATCGCTATTTCCAAAGATATATACTTGCCTAATTTGAATGAGGAAATAAACGTTATACTGAGAGGGATGGCTAGCGCCGCGCCAATGATTCAAACGGCTAAATACACACCAGCAAAAATAGTTGCGGATACCGAAATCCCCGGACTAGTACATGCTGATAAGAACGGAAATAAGGTGCCGATTGATAAAGCCATCCAAATCCGCCGCAACTTCAACGAGACCGCCTTCTTCTTCCCCCAACTGCATACCGATTCTACCGGCAGCGTTGAATTTTCTTTCACCATGCCCGAAGCGCTCACCACCTGGAAATGGATGCTCCTCGCGCACACAAAAGACCTGGCCGTTGGCTACTCCGAGAAAAGCATCATCACCCAGAAAGAACTGATGCTGCAACCCAATATCCCCCGTTTCCTGCGGGCGGGTGACAGCCTTTCGCTGCCAGTAAAAATTGCCAACCTTTCCTCCGAAACCCTCACCGGAAACGTGCGGCTGCAATGGATCGACCCTGCCGATAGCTCGGTCCAGGACCTGGTATACCAGAATACCCGCGGCAAACAACCGTTTTCCGTGGCCGCCGGACAAAGCAGCCTCATCTTATTTCCCGTCATCGTTCCATCAGAAACCGTAAAACCGGTTCTATACCGCCTTGTGGCTGAAACGGAAGGACGAACGATCGCCCTGAGTGACGGAGAAGAAGCAATCCTTCCGGTGCTGGCCAACCGCATGCTGGTGACCGAAAGCATGCCCCTGCATACCATGGGAAACGAAACTAAAAACTACTCATTTGAGAAGCTCCTGCAGAGCGGAGAAAGCAAAACCCTGCAAAGTCAGTCGCTGACAGTCGAATATACTTCGAACCCCGCCTGGTATGCCGTGCAATCTTTGCCCTACCTGATGGAATTTCCGTATGAATGCGCCGAGCAGACCTTTAACCGATTTTATGCAAATGCCCTCGCGTCGATGATCGTCAACAGCGCGCCGAAGATTAAATCGGTATTTGAAAGATGGAAGGGCAGCGACTCGGCCGCGCTGGTAAGCAGTCTCGACAAAAACGAAGAACTGAAATCTGCACTCCTCCAGGAAACACCCTGGGTGCTTGCTGCGCAAAATGAATCGGCACAGAAGAAACACCTCGGTGATTTGTTTGCGTCCTACAAGCTCGCGCTGCAACTGGAAGCCGCCCTGGATAAATTGAAACAGATGCAGTCTGACAACGGCGGCTTCTCCTGGTTCAGGGGCGGATACAACGACCCATATATCACCCAATATATCCTCTCCGGCATCGGCCACCTGGGTAAACTCAATGCCATTCCCGCCGCTGTTTCAAAAAACCTTTCGGATATTGTCAGGATGGCGATGCCCTGGCTGGATGCGGAGATCAAAAAGGATTTTGAATCCACCGATCCGAAAAAATATCCTGACCAGCTTACTGCGTCACAGATCCAATACCTCTATATGCGCAGTTTTTTCAGCGACTATGCGGTCCCGGGTCCCAGCTTTAAAGCAGTACATTATTTCCGGGCGCAGGCCATTCGACTCTGGCCAAAACAAAATATGTATCTGCGGGGTATGATCGCCTTGTTTTTATACCGGACCGGTGATAAACAAACCGCGAAAAATATCATGGCCTCGCTCAAGGAAAATGCGAGCAGTTCTCCCGATCAGGGCATGTACTGGAAAACGAATGGCGACAACTGGTACTGGCAGCAGGCACCCATTGAAACGCAGTCACTCCTGATCGAAGCATTCAGTGAGATCACCGGCGACCAGGCATTTTGCGACCAGCTGCGCACCTGGCTGCTCCAGCAAAAACAAACCACCCAGTGGACCACCACCAAGGCCACCGCCGATGCCTGCTATGCGCTGCTGCTGAAAGGGTCTGAGTGGCTGTCAAACGAAGCCAGCGTGCAGATACAGGTCGGCGATACAAAGATCCAGGGAGATGCGGCCGAAGCAGGCACGGGCTATTTTAAACAGCGCATAGTCGCCACCGATATAAAGCCGGATATGGGGAATATCCGCGTAGCCGTTACTTCAACGACTCAAACCACCGGTGGCCCCGGCTGGGGGGCTGTTTACTGGCAGTATTTCGAGAACCTGGACAAGATCACGGCAGCGAAAACACCCTTGTCGCTGGAGAAAAATCTGTTTATTGAACGAAACGGCGATCGGGGACTCCAGCTCGAGCCCATCAACGAAAAAAATCCGCTGCACCCGGGGGATAAAGTCAAAGTCCGGCTGGTGATCCGGACCGATCGGGACATGGAATATATCCACCTCCGCGACCTCCGCGCCGCCTGTTTCGAACCGGTCGACGTGTTGAGTGGTTACCACTGGCAGGGTTCGCTGGGCTATTACCAGGCCACCAGCGATGCCGGGATGAATTTTTTCTTTGACCATATTTCCAAAGGGACCTACGTGATCGAATACGGGATGACGGCGACGACATCGGGCAATTTCAGCAATGGCATCAGCACGATCCAATGCATGTATGCACCCGAATTTGCGGCACACAGCGAAGGCATCCGTGTAAGCGTGACGGCTAAATGAGCAACATGAAAAAAACAACCGTCCTGATCATCGGTCAGGGCATCAGTGGCACCTGGCTCGCCTGGTGGCTTGAGCAAAGCGGCATCTCCTTTCACCTGCTGGACCACACGGTAGCTACGGCGGCATCGCCGGCGGCTGCCGGTATCATCAATCCCGTGACCGGTAGACGATTGGTCACGACCTGGATGATCGACGCGCTGATGCCCTTTGCGAAGACGGCCTATCAGGCAATGGAAAACTTTTTTGAAAAGACCCTCATCCGCGAAACGGCAGTCATCGATTTTTTCCCAAGTGCCCAGATGCGGCTTGCCTTTGAAGAACGGTACACGGCCGATGCTACCTATCTGTTCAAAGAGTCTGATGAAAATGGCTTCCGTGATTATTTCAATTATGATCTCGGCTGCGGCGGCATCGGGCCCTGTTACCTGGTAGATGTCATGCAGATGCTGCAACTCTGCAGGAAGAAATGGAAAGAAGCCGGATGCCTTTCCGAAAGGAACGTTTCTTTGGACGAAATATCCGTGGATGAAAATGAAATCCGCGTTGGCGACATCCACGCGTCAAAAATTATTTTTTGTGATGGCGTGGGCGCGGCGGAAAATCCTTATTTCAATCTGCTCCCCTTTGCCCCGAACAAGGGAGAAGCGCTGTTGCTGGAGATCAAAGGTCTGCCAAGGGAAAATATTTATAAAAAAGGGATGAGCCTGGTCCCCTGGCAGGACGATTTGTTCTGGATCGGGTCATCCTATGAATGGTCGTTCACCGATACGTTGCCAACGGCTGCGTTCCGTCAGCGGACCGAAGCCGTATTGCGCGAATGGCTGAAAATTCCCTTTCGGGTCGTAAATCATCTGGCGGCGGTTCGTCCGGCCACGCTCGAGCGCCGGCCTTTTGTGGGATTTCATCCGGTTCATAAAAATGTCGGGATATTTAATGGTATGGGTACCAAGGGTTGCTCGCTGGCGCCTTATTTCGCGCATCAGTTGGTGGAGTATATAAAAGGCCATGCGGCCATCGATCCGTTGGCCGATATCAAAAGATTTGAAAGGATTTTGTCAAGGGCGCAGAAGTGATGTGGCTGCTTGTCGGAGATTTAATTGATTCCGCACCGGTGCCATCGCCGCTGCCATCACAGCGATCCATTAGCATCCCCCTGGGCACGACGCAGGATGCCTAAAGATCCATATCCCATAAATCCCAAAAATATCCCAGAAAATCCCAGTCATTATCCCAGTCTCACCTCATCCCTCACCACCTTCATCACAAAAGTGGCCTTGCCGTTCCGCTGCTGCAGCGGATCCTGTTTCAGCAGGAGCGACATGGCGGTGTAGAGCTCGGGCAGTTCATTGCGCAGGCAAACCGGGTTTTCGAAAAAGGTTTCAACGGAAACCGCCCAGAACTCATGGTAGTTGACGGAGGCATAATCGCCCAGCAGGTTCTTGTTGCCTTCCTGCATGCTGGTAAATATCGGGCGCGCTACTTTGGAGAAATTCTTGAATTCTTTTTTGAAATGCTTGTCTTCTTCAGTCTCGGTGATAAACGTAACATAGGCCAGCGCATGACCCATTTCATGCAGACCGACATTGCAATACGGCGTCTTTCCGTCTATCCCCTTGATGAAATTATCCCAGGAAAGATAGATGCCGGACTGATCCACATGGCCCATGAAGGGGCGGGAATAAAATCCGTAGTGGTAATCATCCTTCAAAATGAAAATGTCGTTGAAATAGTTCAGCATGAACTTTTCCAGTCCGAACGTGAGCTGTACCGCCACGGCGCTGATGAGCACGGGCATTTCGGCGCTTTCCTTTACTTCGATATAATGAAATTTCCGTGATTTGCGGAACAGGAAGGTGCGGAACAGGAATTTGCGCTGGTCTTCGAGACTGAGGCGGTTGTAATATTTTATATGGCGGGAGACGATGCTGTGATAAAAAGTCTCTTTATCGGCAAAGTTTTTTTCCTGCCGGCGAACATACAATTTGTCAAAGAGAATCGTCAGCGGTTTGTGGAGGATCAGCACACCCAGCACGAGCAGGAAAACAATCATAACTTCCATAAGGTCCATTTTACGTTTGAATGCGTCAGGAGGTCGGTCTTAAGATGCAAACAGTTGGCCTTACCAGGGTGTTGGATAAACGGCTCTTCGTTGGAAGGGATAATGCGAAAGAGGTTTATTCAATAGAAGTGAATCGTACGGAATTAACAAGATAGAAACTATTTTTGAAAAAGGAAAATTGTGCATCCCTGTTTTTAAAAAAACTTAAAATACCTTTGCACGCTGAATAAAAACGGACGAAATGTACAGAACGCACACCTGTGGCGAGTTAAGGCTAGCAGATAAAGACCGCGAAATCACCCTGGCAGGCTGGATTCAGGCCCAGCGCAAATTCGGAAGCATCACGTTTCTGGATCTGCGTGACCGTTATGGCGTCACCCAGCTGGTGCTGGGCGAGGACCTGAGTGCGAGTCTCTCCGAAACACCGCTTGGCCGCGAATTCGTAATTCAGGCAACCGGCACCGTGCTCGAGCGGTCCAATAAAAATCCGCAAATCCCAACGGGGGACATCGAGATAAAAGTTTTTACTTATACGATTCTGAACAAATCGGCGATTCCACCCTTTACCATTCAGGATGATACCGATGGCGGGGATGATCTCCGCATGAAATACCGTTACCTCGATCTGCGCCGCCAGTCCGTGAAAAAGAACCTTGAACTCCGCTACGCGGTGAACCGTTCGGCCAGGGAATACCTGCATGAGCACCATTTCATGGATATCGAAACGCCGTTTCTGATCAAATCCACCCCGGAAGGCGCCCGCGATTTCGTGGTGCCCTCCCGCATGAATGCCGGCCAGTTCTATGCCCTGCCGCAATCGCCCCAGACCTTCAAGCAGCTGCTGATGGTCAGTGGTTTTGACCGCTATTACCAGATCGTAAAGTGTTTCCGGGATGAGGACCTTCGCGCCGACCGCCAGCCGGAATTCACCCAGATCGACTGTGAAATGAGCTTTATTGAACAGAACGACATCCTGAATATGTTCGAGGGGATGATCAAACACATCTTTAAACAGGTGCAGGGCATCGTGTACGAGGAAGAAGTGGAAAGGATGTCCTGGGAAGATGCGATGTGGAATTATGGGAACGACAAACCGGATATCCGCTTCGGCATGAAGGTCTGCAACCTGAAATCGCCGTTTAAACTGCATGGCTCCGAAGAAGCGATGGGCCTGCTGATCGCCAATGCCGGTTTTCCCGTATTCGACCAGGCAGAAACCGTGCTGGGCATTGTGGTGCCCGAAGGCGCTGCCTATACCCGCAAACAGCTGGATGAGATCACCGATTGGGTGAAGCGCCCGCAGATCGGCATGCAGGGCCTCGTGTATATCCGATGGAATACCGACGGTACCTACAAAAGCAGCGTCGACAAATTTTACAGCGAAGAAAGGCTGAAGACCATCGCAGGCCTGTGTCAGGCCAAACAAGGCGATATCATCCTGATCCTTGCCGGAAAAGAAGAGCGCACCCGCAAAGCCATCAGTGAACT